>NZ_WKDB01000025.1:0-88723 GCF_021606215.1 Pseudomonas sp. PA-5-4B
ATCGCCAAGCGTGCGTTCGATGCGATGATGACCATGACCAAGATCGACGTGGCCGCCATCGAAGCTACGATAGCTGGGCGTTGAACGCAACACAGACCAGTGTGGGAGCGGGCTTGCTCGCGAATGCAATCTTTCAGACAGGCAGATATTGACTGACCCACCGCTTTCGCGAGCAAGCCCGCTCCCACACCCGCCCGCAGTCTGGCATTCTTGCGGCCTCAGTCGTCGAACACGAGTCTCAGGCCCATGAACCATGGCGTAAAACTTGAACCGCGCACCATCCCGGTCCCAAGCTCGATCAGCGCCCCAGCCCAGGCGACACTCCAGCGCCTGGTCGGGGCTGATGGCGTGCCGTTGAACGCACTGCACAGCATGCCCGCGCCGCACGACCACGATGGCTGGCGCCAGCTGCAAGCCGTCGTCGACCAGAACTACACCAGCGCCAATGCCGGGCAGGCGGACGCCCTGCGCGCCAACCTGCACACCATCACAGTAGAAAGCGCCACCGTGCACGTGGCCACACCGCCGGGCCACACGCCCTTTGCCTACATCGATCTGCACGGCGGCGCACTGGTGTTCGGTGGCGGCGAAAACTGCCGTATTGCCGCCGGCAAGCAGGCCGACCTGCACAACCTGATGTGCTACGGCATTGATTACCGCATGCCGCCTGATCACCCTTACCCGGCGGCGCTGGATGACTGCGTGGCCACCTACCGCCATGTACTCAAGCACCATGCGCCTGAGCACATCGTGATTGGCGGCCGTTCGGCAGGCGGTAACCTGGCGGCGGCAATGGTCTTGCGCGCCCGTGACGAAGGGTTGCCAATGCCAGCGGCGCTGGTGCTGCTCTCGCCGGAGGTCGACCTGACCGAATCCGGCGACAGTTTCCACGTCAACCGAGGCGTCGACGTGGTTCTGCCCATGCCGCTGATGAGCACCAACCTGCTGTATGCCAATGGCGCGGATTTGTCCCACCCGTACCTGTCGCCCCTGTTTGGTGATTTGGCCGGCTTCCCGCCGACCTTCCTGCAAAGCGGTACACGGGATCTGTTCCTGTCCAACACCGTGCGCATGCACCGCGCCTTGCGCCAGGCGCAGGTGCCGGCGCTGCTGCATGTGTTCGAGGCCATGCCCCATGGCGGCTTCATGGGCGCACCGGAAGATGCGGAACTGGCAGCCGAGGTCGCCGCATTTGTGCGCGAGCACCTTCGGCGGAGTTGACATATTCAGTCACATCCCCTGAAGATGGAGATCTTATTCAGGGTGTGCCAGCGCATGTCAGCAACGTCTTTCGTTAACCTTTGTGCCATTGGCTTGATTGCCAAGGCGCAAGGTTGCGTGGCGCACGCCCTTAAATCGAAGAAACAGTCGCTCATGTGACCGGGGCGCGCTGTCCCGTCAGATGAGCTGACAGGACATTGAGCGCGGCGGCCCCTCCTCCTTCTGCACAATCCCTCTGCCCTTCTGACGGTGACTTTAGCGGTCAACCATCAGGAGAAAGTGCATGTCATCGTTTCAAGGTATCTGGGTTCCCATAGTCACGCCGTTTCAGGATGGCGCCATCGACTTTATCGGCCTGCACCGGCTGGTCGGTCACCTGCTGGAAAAACACGTCGCCGGGATCATGGTCTGCACCACCACGGGCGAAGCCGCGTCGTTGAGCCGTCAGGAGCAGCTCGCCGTGCTCGATGCCGTGCTGCAATGGGTGCCCGCGCAGCAGGTGGTGATGGGCCTGGCGGGCAACAACCAGATAGAACTGCTGCACTTTCAAAGCGAAATTCTCCAGCGCCCGGTAGCCGGTCTGCTGGTGCCCGCGCCCAGCTATATCCGCCCTTCCCAGGCTGGCCTTCAGGCGTTTTTCCGCACGGTGGCGGATGCCTCCAGCGTGCCGATTGTGCTCTACGACATACCCTACCGCACCGGCGTGACCTTTGAGCAGGCCACGTTGTTGAGCATCGTCAAACACCCGCGAATCAGCGCGATCAAAGATTGTGGCGGCAACCTGGCCAATACCCTGGCGTTGCTGGCCAGTGGTGACGTGAATGTGTTGTGCGGCGAAGACGTCCAGATTTTTAACGCGCTGTGCCTGGGCGCCAGTGGCGCGATTGCGGCCTCGGCGCATCTGCATACCGAGACCTTTGTGGCGCTGTGCCAGCAAGTGCGCGATAACCAATTGGCCGAGGCCAGGGCGACGTTTTTCACGTTATTGCCACTGATCAACACGATGTTCATGGAGCCCAACCCGGCACCGGTGAAGGCTGGGTTGGCGTTGCAGGGCTTGATCGGCAGCGAACTGCGCGCGCCGATGCAAGCTGCCAGTGCGCGCGTACAACAGGCGTTGGGCGCGCTGCTGTAAACGCCCTGTCGGGTTCATGCGCCAAAAAAAGACATCCAACGGACCGCCCGGTTGCGACCGGCGCGATCCCGGCCTATGTTCCAAGGCACGCCTTTACTTTGCTGCACCACCTCTGTCTGCTCGCAACCAAGGTGAATTCATGCCCAGCCTCCCACGTCCCGCCGTGCTCGAACTGATCGGCAACACGCCGCTGGTCAAGGTCAGCCGTTTCGATACTGGCCCTTGCACGCTGTTTCTCAAGTTGGAATCGCAAAACCCCGGTGGCTCGATCAAGGACCGTATCGGCCTGGCCATGATCGACGCCGCCGAACGTGACGGCCGCCTGCAACCGGGCGGCACCATTATCGAAGCCACCGCCGGCAACACCGGCCTGGGCCTGGCGCTGGTCGGCCGGGCCAAAGGCTACCGTGTGGTGCTGGTGGTGCCCGACAAGATGTCGACTGAAAAGGTCTTGCACCTCAAGGCCATGGGCGCCGAAGTACACATCACCCGTTCCGATGTCGGCAAGGGCCATCCCGAGTACTACCAGGATGTGGCCGCTCGCCTGGCCAAAGACATTCCCGGTTCATTCTTCGCCGACCAGTTCAACAACCCCGCCAACCCGCTGGCCCACGAAACCAGCACCGCCCCGGAAATCTGGGCGCAAACCCAGCATGATCTGGACGCGATTGTGGTCGGTGTCGGCTCGGCCGGCACCCTCACCGGGCTTACGCGCTTCTTCAAACGCGTGCAGCCCGAACTGGAAATGGTGCTGGCCGACCCGGTGGGCTCGGTGATGGCCGAATACAGCCGCAGCGGGAAAATGGAAACGCCCGGCTCCTGGGCCGTGGAAGGCATCGGCGAAGACTTTATCCCCTCGATTGCCGACCTCTCCAGTGTGCGCCATGCCTACTCCATCAGCGATGAAGAAAGCTTCGACCACGCCCGTCAGTTACTCAAGGCCGAAGGCATCCTCGGCGGCTCATCCACCGGCACCCTGCTTGCCGCCGCACTGCGTTACTGCCGCGAACAAACCGAGCCAAAACGTGTGGTCACCTTCGTCTGCGACACCGGTACGCGCTACTTGTCCAAGGTCTACAACGACCAGTGGATGAACGACGCGGGCCTGTTGCAATACAAACACTACGGCGACCTGCGCGACCTGATCGCGCGGCGCTTCGAAGACGGCCGGGTGATCAGCGTGAGCCCCGACGACAGCTTGCTCACCGCCTTCCAGCGCATGCGCCTGGCGGATGTCTCGCAACTGCCGGTGCTGGTGGATGGGCGTGAATTGGTCGGCGTCATCGACGAATCCGACATCCTGCTGGGCCTGCATCAGGACGCCACACACTTTTCCATGGTGGTGGCAGACGCCATGAGCAAAACCTTGCAAACCCTGGCCCCCAGCGCCAGCCTGGCCCAATTGCAGGCGGAACTGGATCGCGGCCTGGTCGCGATTATTGCCGACACATCCGGCTTCCATGGCCTGATCACCCGCGTCGACCTGCTTAACCACCTACGGAGATCCCTTGCATGAGCCTGCCCGATAAAAGCGCGTTTGCCACCCGTGTGATCCACGCCGGGCAATCCCCCGACCCAACCACGGGCGCGCTGATGCCGCCGATCTACGCCAACTCCACCTATTTGCAGGACAGCCCCGGCGTGCACAAGGGGTTTGATTACGGGCGCTCCCACAACCCCACGCGGTTTGCCCTGGAGCGCTGCGTGGCCGACCTGGAGGGCGGCAGTGCGGCGTTTGCGTTTGCTTCGGGGTTGGCGGCGATTTCCACTGTGCTGGAACTGCTGGATGCCGGTGCGCATATTGTCTCCGGCAACGACCTGTATGGCGGCACGTTCCGGCTGTTCGACAAGGTGCGTCAACGCAGTGCCGGGCACCGTTTCAGCTTTGTCGATTTAAGCGACCTGTCGGCCTTTGAAGCCTCACTGCAGAGCGACACACGCATGGTCTGGGTCGAGACCCCGAGCAACCCGCTGCTGAGCCTCACCGACCTCAGCGCCATTGCGCGCATCTGTCGCAATCGCGGCATCATCTGCGTGGCCGATAACACCTTCGCCAGCCCATGGATCCAGCGCCCACTGGAGCTGGGCTTCGACATCGTGGTGCACTCCACCACCAAATACCTCAACGGCCACTCCGACGTGATCGGCGGTATCGCCATCGTCGGCCACAACCCGGAACTCGCCGAGCGCCTGGGCTTTTTGCAAAACTCGGTCGGCGCGATTGCCGGCCCGTTCGATGCGTTCCTGACCCTGCGCGGGGTAAAAACCCTGGCACTGCGCATGGAGCGCCATTGCAGCAACGCACTGGACCTGGCCACCTGGCTGGAACAGCAGCCGCAAGTGTCGCGGGTGTACTACCCAGGCCTGGCCTCGCACCCGCAGCACGCACTGGCGCGCAAGCAGATGCGTGGGTTTGGCGGGATGATTTCGGTGGATTTGAACAGTGATCTGGCGGGTGCCACACGTTTTCTGGAAAACGTGAAAATTTTCGCGTTGGCCGAAAGCCTCGGCGGCGTGGAAAGCCTGATCGAACACCCGGCGATCATGACCCATGCAAGCATTCCTGCGGCGACGCGGGCGCAGTTGGGGATCGGCGATGGGTTGGTGCGGTTGTCGGTGGGGGTTGAGGATGTGGAAGATTTGAGAGCCGATCTGGCTCAGGCGCTGGCCCTGATCTAGACGCCTGTGGGAGCTGGCTTGCCTGCGATACAGACACCTCGGTGTATCAGTTGCACCGCGGTGATCCTATCGCAGGCAAGCCAGCTCCCACACAAGCCAGCTTTCACAAGGGGGATTGTGTCAGGCTGAAGTGACGTTGGCCCGCGCCGAATGCAGTTTTTTATAGCTCTCGATCAAGCGCAAATGCCGATCCAGGCCTTCCAGCTTCATGCTGGTCGGGGTCAAGCCATAAAACCGCACACTGCCATCGACCGAACCCATCACCGCATCCATCCGCTCTTGACCGAACATTCGGCGGAAGTTGGCCTCGTAATCGGCGAGGTCCAGGTCGTCGTCCAACTGCATCTCCAACACTGCGTTCACGGCCTGGTAGAACAGGCCGCGTTCAGCGGTGTTGTCGTTGTATTGCAGGAACATCTCCACGCACTCCTTGGCCTCCTCATATTGCTGCAAGGCCAGGAAGATCAGCAGTTTCAACTCCAGGATGGTCAACTGGCCCCACGTCGTGTTGTCGTCGAACTCAATGCCGATCAAGGTGGTGATGTCGGTGTAATCGTCCAGCTCGCTTTCGATCAGACGCTCGACCAACGCCTGCAGCGCCTCCTCGTCAAGGCTGTGCAGGTTGAGGATATCGGCACGGAAAAACAGCGCCTTGTTGGTGTTGTCCCAGATCAGGTCGTCCACCGGGTAGATTTCCGAGTAGTCCGGCACCAGGATCCGGCAAGCCGTGGCGCCGAGGTGTTCGTACACCGCCATATAGGACTCTTTGCCCATGCCTTCGAGAATGCCGAACAGGGTGGCGGCTTCTTCGGCGTTGGAATTTTCACCTTCGCCCGAGAAGTCCCACTCGACGAACTCATAGTCCGACTGCGCACTGAAGAAGCGCCACGACACCACGCCGCTTGAGTCAATAAAGTGCTCGACAAAGTTGTTCGGCTCGGTCACCGCCTGCCCTTCAAAGGTCGGCTGCGGCAGGTCATTCAAACCTTCAAAACTGCGGCCTTGGAGCAGTTCGGTGAGGCTGCGTTCCAGCGCCACTTCCATGCTTGGGTGTGCGCCGAACGAGGCGAATACGCCGCCGGTGCGCGGGTTCATCAGGGTGACGCACATCACCGGGAACTCGCCGCCCAGGGATGCGTCCTTGACCAGCACCGGGAAGCCCTGGGCTTCCAGGCCTTCGATACCCGCGACAATGCCGGGGTATTTGGCCAGCACTTCTGCGGGCACGTCCGGCAAGGCGAACTCGCCTTCGATGATTTCGCGCTTCACGGCGCGCTCGAAGATCTCCGACAGGCACTGCACCTGGGCTTCAGCCAAGGTATTGCCCGCGCTCATGCCGTTGCTGAGGTAGAGGTTTTCGATCAGGTTGGACGGGAAATACACCACTTCGCCGTCGGACTGGCGCACGAACGGCAGCGCAACAATCCCGCGTTCTTCATTGCCCGAGTTGGTGTCGAACAGGTGCGAGCCACGCAGCTCGCCCTCACGGTTGTAGACCTTCAGGCAGTAGGCATCGAGGATTTCACTCGGCAGCTCGTCCTTGGGCCCAGGCTGGAACCAGCGTTCGTCCGGGTAATGCACGAACGGCGCGTTGGCCAGCTCCTCACCCCAGAACTGGTCGTTGTAGAAGAAGTTGCAGTTCAGCCGCTCGATAAACTCGCCCAGGGCAGACGCCAATGCGCCTTCCTTGGTTGCGCCCTTGCCGTTGGTGAAACACATCGGCGAGTGTGCGTCGCGGATATGCAACGACCACACGTTGGGCACGATATTGCGCCACGAGGCGATTTCAATCTTCATGCCCAGGCCGGCGAGAATGCCGGACATATTGGCGATGGTCTGCTCCAGCGGCAGGTCCTTGCCGGCGATGTAGGTGCCCGCCTCGGAGGTGGAATTGGGCATCAACAATGCCTGCGCATCCGCGTCGAGGTTTTCCACTTCCTCGATCACAAATTCCGGCCCGGCCTGCACGACTTTCTTCACGGTGCAGCGGTCGATGGAACGCAGGATGCCCTGGCGGTCCTTGTCGGAGATGTCCGCTGGCAACTCGACCTGGATCTTGAAGATCTGGTTGTAGCGGTTTTCCGGATCAACGATGTTGTTCTGTGACAGGCGAATATTCTCGGTGGGAATATTGCGTGTTGCGCAGTACAGCTTCACAAAGTACGCCGCGCACAACGCCGACGAAGCCAGGAAGTAATCGAACGGACCCGGGGCCGAACCGTCGCCTTTGTAGCGAATCGGCTGGTCGGCAATCACCGTGAAGTCATCGAACTTGGCTTCAAGCCGAAGGTTGTCGAGAAAGTTGACCTTAATTTCCATGCGGGCACACCAGAATAACGAGCTAAACAAATTGGCCGCCATTATGAAGATTTTCGCCGGGAAGTCTCAGGGTTTTGCGAATCGGCTGCCGATCGGTGCTAACGTCCACCCACCACACTTTGAGCCATCGGCCCATGTCCATTACCGATAACCTCCTCGCCTTTACCTTCGCCGCCACCCTGCTCACGCTCACGCCGGGGCTGGATACCGCGCTGGTGCTACGCACCGCCACAGTCGAAGGCAAACGCCAGGCGCTGCACGCCACCTTCGGCATCAACGCCGGTTGCTTGCTGTGGGGCGCGGCCGTGGCGTTTGGCCTGGGCGCTTTGATTGCAGTGTCGGAGCTGGCGTACAACCTGCTCAAATATTGCGGCGCGGCTTATCTCGCGTGGCTGGGCCTGAACATGTTGGTGCGCCCACGCCGCTCACTGTCACCCGCCAAAGCCGAGGGCAAACCGGGCGGCAACTGGTTCCTCAAGGGCATGTTGGGCAATGTGCTGAATCCCAAAGTGGGCATCTTCTACGTGTCCTTCCTGCCGCAATTCATCCCCCAAGGCCAGCCGCTGATTGCCTGGACCTTTGGCCTGGTCAGCATTCATGTGCTGCTGGGCCTGCTGTGGTCACTGCTGCTGATTGGCGCCACCCGGCCGCTGTCCGGTTTCCTGCGCAGGGAAAAGGTGATCCGGTGGATGGACCGCACCACCGGCATGATCTTCGTGTTGTTCGCCGCGCGCTTGGCATTGAGCAAGCGCTGAACCTTAGCCGAGGCGGATCGACAGTTCGATATCATCGGCAAACGGCACCGACAGATAGCCGTTCCCAGGTTCGCGCACGTGCGCCAGGTATTCAGGGCAGTAGTTGGTGTTGTCAGCCACCACCAGCGCGCCCGGCCGCAGGTGCTTCTCTACCAGGTTCAACACATCGCCATACAGCGACTTGGCGCCATCGAGCAGCAGCAGGTCGACCGTTTGCGGCAGGTTTGCAGCCAATGAGACCAGCGCGTCGCCTTCGCGCACCTCGATCAGGTCGCTGACGCCGCCTTCGATGAAATGTTCGCGCGCCAGGGCAATCTTTGACGGTTCGAATTCGCTGCCGATCAACACGCCGCCGCCGTTGTCGCGCAGTGCGGCAGCCAGGAACAAGGTGGACAACCCGAACGAGGTGCCGAACTCGACAATAGCTTTTGCATGGCTGCTGCGGGCCAGCATATAGAGCAGGTTGCCGGTGTCACGCGAGACGGGCAGCCACAGATCCTTGAGCATCGTGTAAAGCTCAAGGTACTCGGTTTTGCTGTGCATCAGGCGGTTGCGCTCTTGCGGCGACACAGTGTCGATGAGCGGGCTGGTCGCCGCATTGGCTTGGGCGTAGAGGCGTTCGATCAGGGCTGCAAGAGGCGCGGTGGTCAGGGTGGTCATGATTGATTTCCGTCGAAGGGGGACTAAGATGCGATTAATTCGTCGCATTAAAAGTATGCGAGTGATTCATCGCCTTCGCTATTCGCGTTCGCCCAGCGCTCGGAGCCCGAAATGACCACCCGCCAGACTCCCCGTATTGCCTCGCGCAAACAGCCACAACAGGCACGCTCGACCGAGTTGGTGGCGGCGATTCTCGAAGCCGCTATTCAGGTTTTGGCCAAGGAAGGCGCTACGCGTTTCACCACCGCGCGGGTCGCGGAAAAAGCCGGCGTGAGTGTCGGCTCGGTGTATCAATATTTCCCCAACAAGGCCGCGATCCTGTTTCGGCTGCAAAGTGATGAATGGCAGCAGACCACCCAAATGCTGCGCGACATCCTCGAACAAACCGAAATAGCACCGCTGACCCGCCTGCGTACCTTGGTGCATGCATTTATCCATTCCGAGTGCGAGGAGGCGCTGATGCGCGGTGCGCTGCACGACGCGGCGCCGCTGTACCGCGATGCGCCGGAAGCGGAGCAAGTGCGCGCGGCCGGCCGGCAAGCCTTTGAGACATTCATGCATGAGTTGCTGCCCGAGGTGCCCGACGCAACCCGCGCACTGGCGTGTGACCTGATCCGCAGCACGCTGGGTTGCGTGGGCAAGGACTTTTCCTTCAGCCCGCGCACCGCTGCCGAAATCGAGGTGTATGCCGATGGCATGGCCGCTATGTTCAGTGCTTATGTGAATACACTCAATCGGCCCTGATTGCTTACGAAGCCGTAGCGGAAGGTTCACACGGCGATTGAAGGCACCAGCGCTCGATGGGAGTATCGGCGACTGTGGGAGCTGGCTTGCCTGCGATGGCGATGGGTCAGTCACCGATGTATGCACGGATAGACCGCTATCGCAGGCAAGCCAGCTCCCACTTTGGATCGATGTGCATCGTGCAAATGAGCTTCGAACAATAGACCTGTTTAAGCACGCCCAATCGCTGCTATGTTTCGCGCCTGATCCAGCTAAAGGATGTGCCATGGAACCGCTAGCCACAAACGCCGCGTTGTTGATCATCGACATGCAGCAAGGCATGAATGACCCCACGCTGGGGCGCCGCAATAACCCCGACGCCGAGGTGCAGATACAGCACCTGCAGCGTGCATGGCGGCAGTCCAATCGCCCCGTGGTGCATGTGCGGCACATGTCCCGCAGCGAAGGCTCGGTGTTTTGGCCGGGCCAACCGGGCTGTGAGTTCCAGCCGGCACTGGCACCGCTCAAGCATGAGCATGTGGTGGAAAAAAACGTCCCGGATGCGTTCGCCGCCACCGGCCTGGAGCGTTGGCTGCATGTGCGTGGGATCCGGCAATTGGTGATCGTTGGGGTGATCACCAACAACTCTGTCGAGTCTACGGCGCGCTCCGGCGGCAACCTGGGTTTTGAGGTAACAGTGGCGGCGGACGCCTGCTACACCTTTGATCAAGCCGATTTATCGGGCCGCCTCTGGCCTGCCGAGGATGTGCATGCACTGTCGCTCAGCAACCTGGCGATGGATTACGCCAGGGTCACAGCCACTGCCGATATCCTGGCCATGCTTTAAAAAACGCCTGCTTGCGCGAGCATGTCGATAAGCCCTTCTGGCCATACCGTGTCTGCCGTCGAATGCAGCGCCTCGGTGGACCACCAATGGTGATCCGCCATGACCTGGGCTTCTTGCACTGTCCATTCGTCTCGCGACAGGTGCTCGTTTTGCGCCTGCACAACAAAGTACTGCTCAATGGCCAACACCGTTTCACCACTGGGTAGCATCAGCTCAAATCGGCGATCTGCTACCGGCGCTTGTACGTCACTGACCACAATGCCGGTCTCTTCGCGCAGCTCACGGATCGCAGCGGTGTGAAAGGTTTCCCCGGCTTCAACACCGCCGCCGGGCGTCGCCCAGTAATTCCTGCCGGCCAGTGCCCCGTCCTTGTGGACGAACCGGAACAGCAGCACTTTTCGAGCCGGGCTGATCACCAAAAGGCGTGCCGCCTTGCGCTCACGCATTGTCTCTCTTCCTTTCACCAAGCCGCTCTACCAGTCTTACCAGATAACCATCCGGGTCCTGTACCAGAAACTCGCGCTGCCCAACCTCGACCTCGCCTGCCCGGTACCACACGTCTTTGCAGGCCTTGAACACGGGATAGGCCGCCCTCTCCAGCCGTTGAATAACCGGATGTACCGCCACGACATCAATTTGCAGGTTCATGCCGCGCCCGAATGGCCTTTCCAACGCCCCCGTGAGCCATTGACTGGCGAGTGGGTCGACTTGTTCAAGCATCACCTGGGCTCCGTCCAGGTCAAGATACGCGAAGCCGTCTTCCAGGCGCTGATAAGCCACCGTGAACCCCAGACAACCGACCCAGAACTCAAGGCTGCGGTTCAGGTCGGTCACCATCAATTCCGGGACCAGATTATTTCTATGCATCGCCCATCACCGCCCAACCTGAGGCCATGCGGCAGATGACTTTATCGTTGGCACCGCTGCGGGCCAGTGCGACACGTTCCGTGATCAGTGGCATGCATCATCCTTAATGAAAAAATATCGATGGCATCTTAACGGTGAAAACACCTCGGGGCTCAACACTTTCAACCTGGCGGGCCCCATGCTTGGGCATGGTTAAATTTTCAGGACAAAAACATTTTTTGTTGTACACAAAATAAAGCTAAAGATTTATAACCCTCGGGCCGAGACAGTCAGTGATATCAAATCGCCTCTTCGCCCAGTGGTCGTCTCGATGAAAATAAAAAACAAGCTCGTTCTCGCGTTCGTCTCTGTCGCCTTTATCCCGGTTAGCCTGGTTGCAGTTATCTCCGTCATGAACACGCGGACTCAGGCGGTCGATCAGTTTATTGATGGCAGCACCCGCGAAATACGTCAGATCGATGGCAATATCCGGCAATTCTTCGACGGCACCTTGCAGAACGTCGATCAAATGTCCGCTGATCCTGTATACACTTCAGTGAACACTCTAAAAGATTATCAGCCTGCAAACGCCGCGAGTCAGCCAATGCCCGCCCAGGCGCAGCAGGTAATCGACCAGTTTGCCCGTTTTGGCGCCACCCACCCTTCCGCTGCGATTCTGTCCATTGGCCTCGAAGACGGCACCTACGCCAAATGGCCCGATGACCCACAACTGGCCAAATACGACCCGCGCACCCGTCCCTGGTACAAGGCTGCCATGGCCAGCCCCAACAAGACCGTGCGCACACCCGCTTACTACTATGACAAGGATGATGTGGCGCTGGTGGGCACCGCACGTGCTCTGCTCGACAGCAGCGGCAAGGCCAAGGGGGTGTTCGTGGTCAGCGTGTCGCTGAAGAACCTCACCGAATTGCTCAAAAGCATCAAGCTGGGTGAAAGCGGCTACGTGATGTTGATCGAAGACGGCGTGGTGCTGGTCGACCCGCGCAACGCCGCGCACAACTTCAAGCCGCTCAAGGACCTCGGCGCGCCGTATGCGCACTTGGCCGAGACGCCCCAGGGCTCAACCGAGGTGGTCATCGACGGCGTGCGCTACATGGCCAACGTGTGGACCTCACCGGGCCTGGGCTGGCGGTATGTGGGGCTGATCGAATACAACGAAGTCATGGCGGCGGCGACGCGCATGACCTACCTGACCACGGCAATCGTGGCCGTGCTGGTGCTGATCTTCGGGCTGATCGCCGCGGCGTTTTCCAAGGTGATCGTCAAACCGATCGGCCAGGTCAGCACCGGCTTGCAGTCCATCGCCCAGGGTGAAGGCGATTTGCGCCATGAGCTGCAAGTACAGGGCAAGGATGAAACTGCCGAGCTGGCGGGCTGGTTCAATAAATTCCTCGCCGCAATCCGTCAACTGATCCAGCATATTGGCGCGGCCTCCACCAATCTTCAGGACGCGTCACGGGTCAACAGTGAAGTGGCACATAACATGAACGAAGCCGCCGGGCGCCAGCGTGAAGCGGTGGAATTGGTGTCTACCGCGTTCAATGAAATGGTCGCCACCGCCAACGAAGTCGCACGCTCGTGCAGCGGCGCGGCGGAGTCGGCCGAGAACGGCCATCGCCGTGTGGCCGAAGGCAAACAGCAGATCGAAGTCACCACCGATAACGTCAACCGCCTGGGCCGCCGCCTGACCGAGTCATCCCAGGCCATGGTCGAGCTGGAAGCCGGCAGCCGCAGCATCAACCAGATCCTCGGCACTATTCGCGCCATCGCCGAGCAGACCAACCTGCTGGCCCTCAACGCCGCCATCGAAGCCGCCCGCGCCGGTGATCAGGGCCGTGGTTTTGCCGTGGTGGCCGATGAAGTGCGCGCGCTGGCCAAGCGCACCTCCGACTCCACCGGCGAGATCGAGCAGTTGCTCGGCACCCTCGGCAGCAAGACCGAAGAAGTCACCCAGAAGATGAGCAGTTGCCTGGACCTGTCCCGCGCCAGCGTGTCGTCCATCGAAAACGCGCGGGACAGTTTCGAGGGCATCCAGTTGTCGGTAAACGAGATCCGCGACCAGAACCTGCAGATTTCCGCCGCCGCCGAGGAACAACACAGCGTGGCCGAAGAAATCAACCGCCATATCCAGCAGATCTATGACGAGGCAAGGTTGGTGGAGAGCCTGGCCAATGCTGCGCAGGATGATTCGGGGCGGTTATCGAGCCTGTCGCAGGAGCTGAATGGCTTGGTGGGGCGTTTTAAATCCTGATGTGCGCAGCGTAGGTAAAGTGAGCCTGAGTGCCAAATTACCTATCTATACCTGCTGTCTATACCTGCTGTGAAACCATCCACTCGATAAAGGTTTGCAGTCGCACGCTGAAGGGCTCGCCCACGGCACTCGGGTTTCGCGCCTCGAACAGGAAATACGCGATCTGGATGCGCATCGCGGGGTGATGCTGTACGAACAAGGCAACGTGCTCTTCGAGGGTGTACGGCCAGGGCGCGTCGGGGCCGCGCAATATGTTAGTCGCTCGAATCAGCTTGCGAGCCGCTTCGCGTTGCAGCCGCAGGCGCTCGGTTGGGGTATTGGCCTGATGGATGAGGTTGAGATAGCCGCTCAACACGGATTCAAAATCACCATTCAACGCCAGGGCGATTTCGCGCGAAGGCTGGAAGCGTTCAAAGCGCAGCGAAAGATCCTCGCCCCACACACAACGGCAATGATGCTTGAGCCAGAAACCCCATTTATTTGCGTTTTCGGGCGCCAGCACTTCGGCGCGGTGGCCGATATCGAAATCGATCTTGGTGACCGCCGGGTGGCGTTGCTCCAGCGCCTGGCGCAGCGTTTCCAAGTGTGCCAATACCTGTGCATCCGGCGGTTCGAGCAGAATCAGGCTAAGGTCCAGGTCCGACTCACCTGGGCGGGCTTCGCCCCTGGCGACACTGCCATACACATAAATGCCGTCCAGCCCGGACTGGGAGAGGCTGGCGATAACATCCGCCAGCAGCGGCTCAAACTCAGGCTGGAAGGCGGCATTGCCCAGCGTCAGCACACAGCCCTGGGCATCCACACCGGTCACCGTACTCATGGGTGATGCACCTCGATCACCAGGCCTTCCGCCTCACTCGGCACACAGAAATGGCGGGTGATCAGGTCAAACTCGGCGTCGGTGGCGGCGAAATCATGCTCGCCCTGGGCATTGCGCGCCTGTAAACGGCTGCGGCAGGTGGCGTCATCCAGCTCCAGATAGTGCAGGCAGTGCGGCGCTTGCGCAGCCTGGGCCAAGCTCAGCAGCCACTCGCGATTAGCCAGCGTATTGGCCGGGAAGTCCAACACAACGCTGATGCCCGATCGCAGCACGTTGATCACCAACGGCCCGAGCACACCTCGAATACGCTGGGCGCAGCTCACGTAATCGGCAATCGAGAGGACTTCACCGGGGTAAAGGGTGGCGAGCCAATGGTCTTCGCTCAACAGGATGGCGGCGTGTTCAGCGGCCAAAGTGTTGGCCAGGGTGGATTTGCCGGAGGCGATCTTGCCGCACAGCAGGTGCAGGGTTGGCATGGACACGGTTCCTTTTGTCAGGCCCTGAAGCATGCCAGTTTTCAGGGCTCTGCATAATGAGAACCTATTCTGTAACAGTGAATGGGCACCCTGGTTTCGACAAATTAACGACAAGGGATGGTTATGATTCGTGATGCATTGCCCAAGGACGCCAAGCACATCGCTCAGGTGCATGTGAGCAGTTGGCAACAGGCTTATGTAGACCTGATGCCAGCAGATTTTCTGGCCTCGCTGAGCACAACACTGCCGCAGAAAGAGGCTAACTGGGCGCGCTTGATTGAAAGCCAAGACGCTGGCGTATTAGTCGCCGAAGTGGATGGCAACGTTATCGGCTGGCTGTCGCTGGGCCTTTGCCGGGATACGGACACGCCCGAGGTCGCATCGGGAGAGGTCATGGCTATCTACGTGTTGGCGGACTACTGGGGTCACGGCATCGGCGCGCAATTGTGGCAGGCGGGTTTCCAACGTTTGGTTGAACAGGGTTATAAACGCATTTCCTTATGGGTTTTAGCCGCCAACCAAAGAGCCGTACGTTTCTATACACGCTTTGGCGGCACTGAAGACCCGGGTAGCCGTCGCACGCTGGTGCGCGGTGGCGTGACGCTGGAAGAGGTGCGCTATGTGTGGACCCGTTAAAGCCCTGTCAAACCCTGAAATAATATTTCGACACGAATTGCGCTGAACTATCCGCCAGGCTCTACGCTCCTTCCCTATGCGCTGCCCCGCCCCGGGGCGTTGGATAAAACAAGGAGCCGCGACCCTATGACCACCCTTCCCGCCTACCCACTCGTCAGGCCTGGCCCGCTGCACTCGACCCTGTTGGCCGGCACCGTGCCGCTGTTTCTCGGTGCGTTGCTCAGTGACATCGCCTACGGCCAGACCTATCAGATCCAATGGGCCAACTTCGCGTCCTGGCTGATCGCCGGTGCCTTGGTGTTTTGTGGCTTTGCATTGTTGTTCGCGCTGGTCAACCTGGTGCGCGCCGAGCATAAAGGCGGACGCCCCGCCGCGTACTTCCTGCTGTTACTGATCACCTGGGGACTCGGGCTGGTCAACGCCTTCCAACATGCCAAGGACGCCTACGCCATGATGCCTGTTGGCCTGGTACTGTCGGTGATCGTGACGGTTCTGGCGATTGTTGCCACATGGGTCGGCCTGACCAACCTGCGCTCGGGAGCTGCCAAATGAACCCACTCAATACGCTGACCTTGCTGAGCGCAGCGCTGTTGCTGAGCGCGTGTGGCGACGCCGGCGACAAAACCCAGGCACGCGGTCCCGATCCCAAACTGCCCGAGCAACAAAGCAGCCTGCTGCCGAGCATGAAGATTGCCGAGCCGACACCCTGGGGCGAGCAAAAACCCACGGTGCCGCAAGGCTACAGCGTCACGGCCATCGCCACCGACCTGGCCATTCCTCGGCAAACCCTGGTGCTGCCCAATGGCGATATTCTCGTTGCCGAAGGCCGTGGCGGCAGTGCGGCCAAGCTCAAGCCCAAGGATGTAATCGCCAGCGTGATCAAGGCCCAGGGCAACACCAAGGTCAAGGGTGGTAACCGCCTCACGTTGCTGCGCGATGCCGACGGTGACGGCAACTACGAGCTCAAGACCGTGTTTGCCGACAACCTCAACGCGCCCTATGGCCTGGCTTTCGCCGACGGCAAGCTGTACGTGGCCAACCAGGATGCCCTGGTGCGCTTCGACTATACCGACGGCCAGACCAAAGCCAGCGGCGCGCCAACCAAAATCATCGACCTGCCGGCGCAGATCAACCATCACTGGACCAAATCCCTGGCCATCAGCGAAGACGGGCGCCAGCTCTATGTGGGCATTGGCTCCAACAGCAACATCACCGAGCGCGGCATGGAAGTGGAGATCGACCGCGCCATGGTCTGGCAGATCGACGCAGCCAGCGGCGCGCACAAGCCCTACGCCACCGGCCTGCGCAACCCGACCGCACTGACCATTCAGCCGGGCTCGGGGCAATTGTGGACGGTGGTCAACGAACGCGATGAACTCGGCCCCGACCTGGTGCCGGACTACCTCACCTCAGTGCGCGAAGGCGCCTTCTACGGCTGGCCCTACAGCTACTGGGGCCAGAACGTCGACCCCCGCGCGCAACCGCAGAACCCACTGAAAGTGGCGGCCGCGATCAAGCCGGATTACAGCCTGGGCTCGCACGTTGCGGCACTGGGCGTGGATTTTTCGATACCGGCCATGGGTGAACAATTCGCCGACGGCGTGTTTGTCGGCGAACACGGCAGCTGGAACCGCGACAACCCGGTGGGCTACAAGGTGATCTTCGTACCGTTCAGCAACGGCAAGCCGGCTGGCGAACCGATTGATTTCGCCACCGGTTTCCGTGGCGACGACGGCAAGACCCGTGGCCGCCCGGTGGGCGTGACGGTCGACCCCAAAGGTGCGCTGATCATTGCTGACGACTTGGCCAACACCGTTTGGCGGGTGACACGCAATCGGTAACCGCCGTTGAACCTTGTCACTGTGGCGAGGGAGCTTGCTCCCGCTGGGCTGCGAAGCGGCCCCTGCTCTTTGCTTCAAGAGCATGGGACTGCTACGCAGTCCAACGGGAGCAAGCGCCCTCGCCACAGGGGACGGGTTTACAGGTCAGTGATTTCCTTATGCCGCGGCACCAGCGCTTTCATCACGCTCCACGCCACGAGGTAGGCCAGGGCACAGATCGCAAACATGATCATATAGCCGGTGTGAATGTCGTTGATGGACTTGTAGTAGTCGAACACCCAGCCACCGATCTTGGTCATCACCACACCGCCCAGGCCGCCCGCCATACCGCCGATGCCGACCACCGACGCCACGGTTTTTTGCGGGAACATATCCGACACGGTGGTGAAGATATTGCACGACCACGCCTGGTGCGCCGAGGCGCCCACGCCGATCAACAACACCGGCACCCAGAAGCTCAGGTAACCGAACGGTTGCGCCAACAGCACCACCAGAGGGAACAGCGCGATCACCAGCATGGCTTTCATGCGGCCGTCATACGGGGCATCACCGCGCGCCATAAAGTAGCTGGGGAACCAGCCGCCGCCGATACTGCCGACCATGGTCATGCTGTACAGCACGGCCAACGGCATCACGATATCCGCGCCTTTCATGTTGTATTGCGCCGACAGGTACGTGGGCAGCCAGAACAGGAAAAACCACCACACGCCGTCGGTCATGAACTTGCCGAAGGCGAACGCCCAGGTCTGGCGGTAGGTCAGCAGCTTGAACCACGAGACTTTTTTCGGCGTCGCCCCCACAGGCTCAGGCGCGAAAGGCTGTACGGTCTGGTCACTGCGGATGTAGGCGAGTTCTTCGGCGGACAAGCGCTTTTGCTGCTCCGGTTTCTCATAGAGCATCGACCACACCGCCACCCACACAAACCCGAGCATGCCGATCACGATAAACGCGGCTTCCCAGCCCCACATGCCGGCGATCAGCGGCACACAGATCGGCGCGAGGATTGCACCCACGTTGGCGCCGGAGTTGAAGATGCCGGTGGCCAGGGAGCGTTCTTTTTTCGGGAAATATTCCGCAGTAGCCTTGATCGCGATGGGGAAGTTGCCCGCCTCGCCAATCGCCAGCACGGCGCGGGAGAGCATAAAGCCGGCAATCGACACCGGGATCACCGCAAGGCCGATGGCGGCGCTGAGCGAGGCAATCCCCGCGCCCATCGGCACCGAGAACGCATGCATGATCGCGCCGGTGGACCAGATGGCAATCGCCACCACATAGGCCGCCTTGGTGCCGATCTTGTCGACAAAGCGCCCGGCAAACAGCATGGCAATCGCATACACGAACTGGAACACCGCCGCGATGTTGGCGTAGTCGGTGTTGCTCCAGCCAAATTGGGTCGACAACTGCGGCGCCAAGAGGCTCAGCACCTGGCGGTCGAGGTAGTTGACGGTGGTGGCAAAGAACAACATCGCGCAGATGGTCCAGCGATAGTTGCCGACGGCCTGGCCGACGCGGTGGGCGCTTATGGGCTCATTCAAATTCATGGCATCACTTTTTATTTTTGTTAGATAGGACATATGTAACGTCATATGTCGTCGTACAACTTCGACTTTTATAGCCGGGCGCCTTGGCGGTGTCAATCTGAAAGATTGCCGTTTCTTCAGGTATTACTTGGGCGTATAAACAATCAGTTCAAAGCGGTTGTAGGATGACAAACGCGAAACACCCGGCTAGGCGCCTTGCCCGGTACATCGTCGAGCAGGCCGTAGGGCTGCATGCCGAGCTTTTCCAACACACGGATCGAAGCCGCGTGATCGGGTCGCACCAGGCCGAAAACCTCCGGCAGATTCAGTGTCTGGAAGGCCAGTGCCAGCGCATCCCTACCCAGTTCGGTGGCGTAGCCCTGCCCCCACGCCTCCACGGCAAAGCGATACCCCAGGTTGATGCGCCGCTCGGTCAGGTAATTAAGCGGCGCTATGCCGCCAAAACCGATGAGGTGTGCAGGCTGCTCCTTACGGGCGATCGCCCACCAGCCATAACCCTGGGCGGCCCACTGTTCGAGCCAATGGTTGAGCACACGCTGGGCGTGCTCCAGGCTGGCCATCGGCCCTGCAGGGTTGAACATATTTGTCTGCGGGTCACCGAAGATCGCGAACAATCGCTGCACATCGTTGGCTTCGGGCTTGCGGTAGATCAGCCGTGAGAGGGTGTCAGGCATGCGCATAATTCCTTGTTGATGCCATGAAGTTCAACGCATCAGCAAAAAAACGCAAATAGAGGTGAATTATTTCATGTCGGCTTGTATCTGAACTGACAGAGCGGTGCCATCGCAACGATGGCACCTCCCCTGTTCAGTTTTAGAGTGACCCGCATGAAATTACGTAAGAAAAGCGTCAAACCCATCGGTTTGAAAGACATCACCATCGTCGACGATACCAAGGTGCGCAAGGCGATCACCGCCGCCGCACTGGGTAACGCCATGGAGTGGTTCGACTTTGGTGTCTACGGGTTCGTCGCCTATGTGCTCGGCAAGGTGTTCTTCCCCGACGCCTCGCCCAGCGTACAAATGATCGCTGCCTTGGGTACCTTCTCCGTGCCCTTCCTGATTCGCCCGCTGGGCGGCCTGTTCTTCGGTGCCCTGGGTGACAAATACGGGCGGCAGAAAGTATTGGCCGCCACCATCGTGATCATGTCCCTGAGCACCTTCGCCATCGGCCTGATCCCCGGCTACGCCTCGATAGGCATCTGGGCGCCGATCCTGCTGCTGTTGTGCAAAATGGCCCAGGGCTTCTCGGTGGGCGGTGAATACACCGGCGCCTCGATCTTTGTCGCCGAATATGCACCGGACCGTAAACGCGGGTTCCTTGGCAGCTGGCTGGACTTCGGCTCCATCGCCGGTTTTGTGCTCGGTGCCGGCGTCGTGGTACTGATCTCGACGATCCTCGGTGAAGCTGACTTCGAGGCCTGGGGCTGGCGCCTGCCGTTCTTCCTCGCCCTGCCCCTGGGCATCATCGGCCTGTACCTGCGTCACGCGCTGGAAGAAACCCCGGCCTTCCAGCAGCACATGGACAAGCTCGAACAAGGCGACCGCCAGGGCCTGACCCACGGCCCCAAAGTCTCGTTCAAGGAAGTCGCGACCCAGCATTGGCGCAGCCTGCTGACCTGCATCGGTATCGTCGCGGCCACCAACGTGACGTACTACATGCTGCTCACGTATATGCCCAGCTACCTGTCGCACAACCTGCATTACAAAGAAAACAGCGGCGTACTGATCATCATCGCGATCATGGTCGGCATGCTGTTCGTGCAGCCATTTATCGGCTTTGTCAGTGACAAGATCGGCCGCAAGCCCTTCATCATCGCCGGCAGCGTGGGCCTGCTGTTCCTGTCCATTCCGGCGTTCATGCTGATCACCAGCGGCAAGATCGGCCTGATCTTCGCCGGCCTGCTGATCCTGGCGGTGGTCCTCAACTTCTTTATCGGTGTGATGGCCTCGACCCTGCCGGCGATGTTCCCCACGCACCTGCGCTACAGCGCGCTGGCCAGTGCGTTCAACGTCTCGGTATTGATCGCCGGTGTCACCCCCACCGCCGTGGCGTGGCTGGTGGAAAGCACCAACGACCTGTTCATGCCCGCCTACTACCTGATGGTGTTTGCCGTGGTCGGCTTGATCACGGGCCTGACCATGAAGGAAACCGCCAACAAGCCACTGCGCGGCGCCGCGCCTGCGGCCTCGGACATGGCAGAAGCCAAGGAAATACTGCAAGAGCACCACGACAATATCGAGCAGAAGATCGAAGACATCGACACTCAGATTGCCGAACTGGAAGCCAAGCGCCAGAACCTGGTGCAGCAGCACCCACGCATCAACTGACTACTGACCTGGCGTGGCGGCCCCTGCCGCCATGCCTTTGGAGTGCCTAAGCATGGTTCCAAGCGTCACCGCAGCACACTCGCTACTCAGCGCCGACGAACGCGCTGCCATCGCCGAAATAGAAGCCACTACCAGCATCCTGCAACTGGTTACCCGCCTGACCGGCATGCGCTTTGCCGGCATCGCCAAATTCACTGACCTTGAGTGGGTCGTCTGCTCGGTGCACGACACGGCCGACATGGGCATTCATGTCGACGACGTGCTCGACCTCGAAACCACACTGTGCAGTGAGTTCTGCATCAACCCGCAGACCCTGTTCATCCCGCAGATCAGCCACAACGGCCGCTTCGCCGCGCGCCCGGTGGTCAAGCAGTTCGCCATCGAAAGCTACGCCGGTGCGCCGATCTTCCTGCCTGATGGGCGCCTGTTCGGCGCATTGTGCGCGCTGGATTCGCGGGCGATGCTGTTTGAAGACCCCAACCTGCCGGAAACCCTGAGCCTGTTTGCGCGGCTGATCGGCTGTATTTTCTTCGCTAACTTGAACGCGGTTGATCAGTGAGCTTGCCGCGCAAGGCGGCCATATCGCGCTTGGGTGGCACACCGAACAGCCGGCTGTACTCGCGACTGAACTGTGACGGGCTTTCATAACCCACCTTGAACGCCGCACTGGACACGTCTTGATGTTCGTTGAGCATCAAGCGCCGCGCTTCATTCAAGCGCAGCCATTTCTGATACTGCAAAGGGCTCATCGCGGTCAGGTGACGAAAGTGATGATGAAAGGTGGCAGCGCTCATCTGCACCCGCGCCGCCAACTCCTCCACCCGCAACGGTGCGGTGTAGTTGAGCTTCAGCCAATCGATCGCCTTGGCGATCCGATAGCCCTGCCCGTCAACGGCGCAGATCCTGCGCAGGCACCCGGCCTGGTCAGTCTTTAACAGCCGGTAATGGATTTCACGCTGAATCAACGGCGCGAGTACCGGGATCGCCTCGGGTTCGTCCAGCAAAGCGACCAAGCGTGCGAACGCTGCCAGCATGCCTTCGGTGACCGTGCCGATTCCCACCCCTTTCATCACTGCCCGCTCCCGAGTGGGCGGCAACTCACTCTGGGCGATCAGCTCGGCGAGGATGCGCAGGTCCAGTTTGTAGGTCAGGCCCAGGCAGGGCCGGGCCGGGCTGGCAACCAGCACTTCGGAGTTGGCCGGGATATCCAAAGACGTCAGCAGAAACCGCGTCGGGTCATAGGGGTAGCCTTCACCGCCGACCCACAGTTGTTTTTCACCCTGGGCGACCAGCACGACGCACGGCTCGACCATGCACACCACCGGCGCTGCCGGCTGCTCACGCCGATAAAAGCCCAGGCCCGGGACTGGCATGGGGTAATCGCCGGGCGCCGTGACCTGCGCGTTGATCGCCTGGATCAAGGCGTCCAGGGGCAATGGATTAATCGTCATAAAAGGCTCTTTTAACGCGTGACCGAACTGTACCGCGCACACCAAGCAAGTGTCACCGACAACCCACAAGACTCAGAGGATCAGGCAAGTAATCCACTGGAACGCACTACAGAACGCCGGTCCATGCCGGGAAAATGCGCGGACCAACCTTATCCGGGATCACGCCATGAAAAGCCTTTTGCTCGCCCTGAGCGTGCTGCTGACGTCTTTTTCTTCATTGGGAGCCGATATGTCCAACGGTGCTGACAACTTCTACAAAAGCGACAAAGTGACGGTGCAAAACGTCACCTTCAACAACCAGTACGGCATGGCGGTGGCGGGCCATTTGTTCATGCCGAAAAACCTCGCCCCCGGCGCAAAAAACCCAGCCCTTGTGGTTGGGCACCCGATGGGCGCCGTCAAAGAGCAGAGCGCAGACCTCTACGCCACCAAAATGGCCGAACAAGGCTTCGTCACCTTGTCTCTGGACTTGTCATTCTGGGGCGATAGCGCAGGCTCACCACGCAATGCGGTGCTGCCCGACCTCTACGTCGAGGACTTCAGCGCTGCCGTGGATTTCCTCGGTACCCGCCCGCAAGTTGATCGCGAGCGCATCGGTGTGATCGGTATTTGCGGCAGTGGCAGCTTCGCCATTGCCGCCGCGAAGATTGACCCACGCTTTAAGGCAATCGCTACCGTGAGCATGTACGACATGGGTGCGGCCAACCGCAATGGCCTCAAACATAGCGTGACGCTGGCGCAACGTCAGCAGCTGCTGCGCCAGGCCGCCAACCAGCGTTATGTGGAATTCCAGGGCGGCGAGACCGTCTACACCGGCGGCACGCCAGCCACCCTCACCGGCGATGCGGTGGGTGATGAGTTTTACGATTTCTACCGTACGGCGCGCGGCGAATTCACACCCGTCGGCGGCTCGCTGCAAACCACCACGCGGCCGACCCTGACCAGTAACGTGAAGTTCCTGAACTTCTACCCCTTCAACGATATCGAGACGCTATCCCCTCGCCCGCTGTTATTGATCGCCGGCGCCGACGCGCACTCACGTGAATTCAGTGAAGACGCCTACCAACGGGCGGCCGAGCCCAAGGAGCTGGTGATCATCCCGGGCGCAGGCCATGTCGATCTTTACGACCGGGTCGATCTGATCCCTTTCGACAGACTCGCCACCTTCTTCAAAGGCCAGTTGAAATAATGTCCGATAAACCACACATGCATAGCTGGGCTGCGGTGTTTGCGATGTCGCTGGCGGCGTTCGCACTGGTGGCCTCTGAGTTCATGCCGGTAAGCCTGCTGACGCCGTTGGCCGCCGACCTGCAGATTTCCGAAGGCCAGGCCGGCCAAGGCATCTCGGTGTCCGGTCTGTTCGCCTTGCTCACCAGCCTGGTCATCGCTGCCGTCGCTGCGCGGGTTGAGCGCAAGCGTCTGCTGTTGGCGTTGACCGTCCTGATGATCCTGTCTGGAACCGTGGTGGCGCTGGCGCCGAACTACCTGACGTTCATGCTCGGTCGCGCGCTGATCGGCGTGGCCATCGGCGGCTTCTGGTCGCTGTCGGCGGCGACTGCCATGCGCCTGGTGCCCACGGCCCAAGTACCGCGCGCGTTGGCGATCGTGAATGGCGGCAACGCACTGGCGACGGTGATCGCAGCGCCCTTGGGCAGTTTTCTCGGCGCACTGATCGGTTGGCGTGGCGCATTTTTCTGCGTCGTACCGGTGGCGGTAGCGGCTGGCCTATGGCTGCTGTTCAGCTTGCCCGCGATCAAGGTGCAAGGCCAGGCCAAGACTGGCAATGTGCTGCGCTTGTTCAAACAGACGCCTGTGGCCCTGGGCATGCTCGCCATCAGCGGCTTTTTCATGGGCCAGTTCATGCTGTTCACTTACCTGCGTCCGTTTCTGGAAAGCGCCACGCGGGTCAGTACCTCCACACTCTCGTTGCTGCTGTTGGTGCTCGGCCTGGCCGGGCTGGCGGGCACTGTGCTGATAGAGCGCATGCTGAAAAACCGCCTGTATCCTGTGCTGATTGCCATTCCATTGATCATGGCGGTGATCGCCGTGGCTCTGGTGGCCTTCGGCGGCTCGCCGATCACCACAGCCGTGTTACTCGGTTGCTGGGGTTTCGTGGCAACCGCCGCGCCGGTGGGTTGGTGGACCTGGTTGGCGCACGTGTTGCCGGACGATGCCGAGGCCGGCGGTGGATTAATGGTGGCAATCATTCAATTGGCGATTACTGCCGGTGCCACTGTCGGTGGCGTGGCGTTCGACCACAGCGGTTATCAGGCCACCTTTGAACTGAGCGCAGCCACGCTGGGGGTTGCCGCGCTGCTGGCAGGCCTGGCCGCGCGGCACTCAGCGCCGGGGTTGATGGCCAGCCGCCCTACCTGAAAAACTGACTCGGCGTCTTGCCAAACTGTTTCTTGAACATGCTGGTAAAGGCGCTCGGGCTCTCGTAGCCCAGTTCGATGGCAACATCGATAATCTTCTGCCCCACCGCAATCCGCTCCAGCGCCAGCAGCAAGCGTGCCTGCTGGCGCCATTGGCCAAAGGTCAACCCGGTTTCCTTGCGAAACAGACGCTGGATGGTCTTCTGGTCCAGTTCAAGGCGCCCACTCCAATCCTCCACCGTCGACGCATCCCCGGGATCCTGCTGCAGCGCCAGGCAAATCCGGTTGACACGCGGGTCGCCGGGCTGCGGCAACGACAGCGGCAAGGCCGGCAGAATCGCCAGCTCATCGAGGATCAGGTGCATGATCCGCGCATCGCGTGAGTCCTCGGCATACGGCGGTTTCAAACTCACCGACGCCTTGATCAGCTCACTGAGCAACGGTGAAACGCTCACCGCCTTGGTCTCGGTCGGCAGGTTCGGGAACGCATCGGGGCGCACAAACACACTGCGCATTTTCAACGGGCAGACACAGCGCAGCGAGTGGACTTGCCCGCAAGGCATCCAGAAGCCACGATTGGACGGCACCGTCCATTGGTTGTGCGCCGAGTGCACCACCATCACGCCCTCGATGGCGTAGAGTAACTGGTGCTTTTCGTGGCTATGCTCGGGGATCACCCAGTTTTCGGGGTAATCGGTAGCGGAACTGATGACAGCCCAGTCGCCTGCGTCGATTTCCTGCAAAAATTCATTCAGTGGTTTGATCATTTCGCCCTTTTTGCGACAGTTGCCTCCCGAATTTCGTGAGACAGGCATTGGCACCGAATTTAGCATAACCGCCGAAACAATTAGAAATGGGTGCCGGGCTCAAGTACTCGCCACCTCAGTTTGCTGCCCTGTATGGAATGCCTGCATGACGACCGTTACCGCGTCACCCGCCGCTGCAACCACTACACCCCAAGTGAGCCCCTTGGTTATGCGCGTCCTCGGCGCCTGCGCCTTGGCCCACCTGATCAATGACCTGATCCAGGCCGTGCTGCCCTCGATCTACCCGATGCTCAAGGCCAACTACGGGCTGAGTTTCACCCAAGTGGGCCTGATCACCCTGACCTTCCAATTGACCGCCTCGCTGCTGCAACCCTGGATCGGCTACCACACCGACCGCCACCCCAAGCCCTGGCTGTTGCCGGCCGGCATGGTGTGCACCTTGATCGGCATTCTGATGCTGGCGTTTGTCGGCACCTTCCCGGCCATTTTGCTGGCGGCGGCCCTGGTGGGCGTCGGCTCGTCGACCTTCCACCCGGAAACCTCGCGCGTCGCACGCCTGGCCTCCGGTGGGCGTTATGGCCTGGCGCAATCGACCTTCCAGGTCGGCGGCAACACCGGCAGCGCCTTCGGCCCGTTGCTGGCGGCGGCGATCATCATTCCTTACGGCCAGAGCCATATCGCCTGGTTCGGGCTGTTCGCCGTGTTTGCGATTCTGGTGCTCTATGGCCTGAGCCGCTGGTACCGCAACCACCTCAACCTGTTCAAGCTCAAGCAAGGTGGCAAGGCCACTCACGGCCTGTCCAAAGGCCGCGTGACCTTTGCCCTGGTGGTGCTGGCGCTGCTGGTGTTCTCCAAATACTTCTACATGACCAGCCTGACCAGCTACTTCACGTTCTACCTGATCGAGAAGTTCCAGCTGTCGGTGGCCAGTTCGCAGATGTACCTGTTCCTGTTCC
Organism: Pseudomonas sp. PA-5-4B; assembly: GCF_021606215.1. Lineage (NCBI taxonomy): Bacteria > Pseudomonadati > Pseudomonadota > Gammaproteobacteria > Pseudomonadales > Pseudomonadaceae > Pseudomonas > Pseudomonas sp. PA-5-4B. Next base: position 26,651 of record NZ_WKDB01000025.1, read on the forward strand.
TTGGCGCGGTGGCGGTGGGCACCTTCGCCGGTGGCCCGATTGGCGACAAGATCGGGCGCAAGAAAGTCATCTGGTTCTCGATCCTCGGCGCGGCGCCCTTCACCCTGGCCCTGCCCTACGTCGACCTGTTCTGGACCGCCGTACTCAGCGTGGTGATCGGCTTTATCATCGCCTCGGCCTTCTCGGCCATCGTGGTCTTCGCCCAGGAACTGGTGCCGGGCAATGTGGGCATGATCGCCGGTATCTTCTTCGGCCTGATGTTCGGCTTCAGCGGCATTGGTGCTGCGCTGCTGGGCTTGCTCGCTGACAACCACGGCATTGAGTACGTGTATAAGATCTGCTCGTTCCTGCCGCTGGCGGGCATCCTCACGATATTGCTGCCTTCGACCAAAGGCGTCTGACCCGCCGATTATCGGCTGGCCGTGTGCTATTAGCCGGAATGCTCTGAAAAACCTGCGTGTGCGCTTACAATCCCGATTTTCAAGCGCACACCCAGGCAGCCCGGCACGACATGACGCTCGACCCTCCTACGATTCTGATTCTGACCATCGCGCTGGCCGCCGCTGCCGCGTTGTATCTGGCCATTGAATGGCGCAGCGTACGCGAGGCTTCCCTGCTGTTCTGGGCCGCAGGTTTTGCGACCATCAGCGTCGGCTCCACCCTGGCGTTGCTGCGCGGCAGTGGCCTGTTAATGATCGGCATCTGGTTCGCCAACGGCTTGCTGGTGACTGCGCACTTTCTGTTCCTGCTCGGCGTGGCGCGTTTTACCCAGGCGCGCCTTTCACCGCTATGGCTGTTGATGCTGCTGGTGTGGCTGGGAATGCTGATGCTTCCAGCCGAGCTCCCATGGTCCAAAGCCATGCTGGCGGTGCAGTCGCTGCTGGTGGCAGCGCCGACTCTGCGCGCCAGCTTTTTGCTGCGCCCGCACGGCAAATCACTCAGCATCGGCGCGGTGCAGTTGCGCTATGTGCTGCTGATCCATGGCGCGTTTTATGTAGCCAAAGCGTTGTCAGTGATGATCCCCGGCACACTGATTGACCTGGCAGCCTTCAAGGGCGAAATCATCCAGGTGTCCCTGGTGGAAGGTGCGATGGCGATCATGTTGATCGCGCTGTCGATGACCGGCTCCGAACGCTACCGCCGCGAGCAGCACATCGCGCGGCTGGCGGCCCGCGACCCACTCACTGCGCTCTTCAACCGCCGCGCCCTTGACCTGCAAGCGCCCCGCCTGTTGGCGCAAGTCTCGTCGGCCCAGCCAGGCGCCGTGCTGTTGATCGATATCGACAACTTCAAAGGGGTCAACGACCTCTACGGCCATACCGCCGGCGACCGTTTGCTCATCGCCCTCAGCGAGATGATCCGCAGCGTCGTACCCCAGAGTGCGTTAGCTGCGCGCCTGGGTGGGGACGAGTTTTTGATTCTACTGAACAACACCTCGACCCAGCAGATTGTCGAGCTGGGCAGCCGCTTGCGTGAACAGTTCCAGCAAGTCGCCGCTGAAACCTTTACCACGCCGGCGCCGGTGACCTTGAGCATCGGCGCCAACCTGTTCGACCAACCACCGGCAAGCCTGGCCGCGCTGATCGAACAAGGCGACACCACGCTCTACGAAACCAAGCGTGGCGGGCGCGACAGCATTCGTCTGGTGGACCAGACCGGCACGTTCGGCTAAAGGTCGTAATGCACCGCTACGCTGCGCCCGGTCTTCACCGACTCCAATGCACTATCGGCCAGGTGCAAGGCATACAGGCCATCACGCACGCTGGTCGGTAGCTCTCGGCCAGCGTTCAGCGCGTCAATAAACTGTGTTAGCTCATTGCGATAAGCATCCGCGTAACGCTCGAGGAAAAAGTGCTGCAACGGCTCCAGCGCTTCGGTGTGGTCGGCACTCCAATGGCGCAACGTGCTGGGGCGGTGGTTGTCGGTGAGCAGCACGCCCGTGGCGCCGGACACTTCCACGCGCTGGTCATAGCCGTACACCGCCTGGCGACAGCAGTTGATGTGGCATTGCTTGCCGGAGGCCGTGCGCAGCAGCACCATCACACTGTCGTAGTCGTCGATGTCGGCCAGGCTCGGGTCCACCAAGCGGCTGGCGAAGGCACTGACTTGCACCGGCTCCTCGCCGAGCAGGTGGCGGGCGGTGTCGAAGTCATGGATGGTCATGTCGCGCAGGATGCCACCGGAGTGTTCCAGGTAGTCACGCGGCGCCAGGCCGGGGTCGCGACTGGTGATGATCACCTGGCGCACCGCGCCGATCTGGCCGGCGTCCAGCGCCTGGCGCAGACGCAGCATGTCGGGGTCAAAACGTCGGTTGAAACCGAGCATCACCTTGCCGCCCAGGCGTTCGACGGCCTGGGCGGCGCTGCGAGCCTTGGCGATATCCAGGTCGATGGGCTTTTCGCACAGTACCGCCTTGCCTGCGGCCACCGCTGCCAGCAGCAAGTCGATATGGGTGTCGGTGGGCGTGCCGATCACCACGGCATCAATGTCTTGGCGGGCAAGCACGGCGGCGCAGTCATAGGCCGCTTCGCAGCCCAATTGTGTGCTGAGCGCATCGACACCTTCGCGCCAGGGGTCGGCCACCAGCACCAGCGTGGCGTTGGGGTGAGCGGCGACGTTGGCGGCGTGGATCCTGGCGATGCGCCCGGCACCTAAAACGGCAATACGTAGCATGGTCGAACTCCTGGCGTTGTTATTGAGGGAGCTTCAGTCCGGCAGGTTGAACGGTGTCACGATCTGCACCTGTGACGGCGCAATCGGCCCGGTTTTCCATAGCCGGTGGTGTTGCAGGATGTGCAAAAACACGCTGCGGGCATCGATCTGCAGGTTGTGGTCGATGATCGCGGCGACTTTTTCTTCCAGCAGCAGCTGGCGATTTTCTTCGTCCAGGTCATGGCCGATAAACACTTCCAGCGGGCGCTCGAGCGCGGTGAAGGCATCGACAATCGCGCGGTTACCGCCGCCGACGCTGTACACCGCCTTGAGTTCGGGGTGTTGCTTGAGGGCCTGGGTGACGCGCTCAAACGTGCGGTCGTACACGCCATAGCCGCCGCTGATATCCAGCACCCGCAGGTGCGGGGCACGCCCACGCAGCCAGGCGCGAAAGCCCATCTCGCGCTCTTCTTCGCCACGGAACAGTTCGCTGCCGATCACCACCGCTACGTCCTGGGGTTGCGCCGGCAGCCAGCGCGACATCAGGTAGGCCGCGGTTTGGCCGGCGGTGCGGTTGTCCATGCCTACATAACCGATGCGCTCGCTTTGCGGCAGGTCGGTGACCAGGGTTACCACGGGAATGCCGGCCGCGATCAGCTGCTTGACGGCCTGATTCACCGCCGGCTCATCCGCCGCTTTAAGCACCACGCCCTGGCTGCCGGTGTCGAGGCAGCGCAGTAATTGGTCATGCATGGCCTGGGGTTCGATTTCTTCAAACAGGTGAAAACGCGGCGCGATGCGAAACGGCGCCAAGCTGCCCAATTGCGCGGTGATCGCCGCCTGCACCGCCGCGCTGAAGCGCTGGGGTGTGTGCATGATCACATCGACGTGAAACGTGCGCCCCACCGCCAGACCGTTTTTTTCCTGGGCCTCCAACTCATCCAGCGCCTGCTCGATGCGCCGGGTGGTCTGCGCATGCACGCTGCCGCGCTGGTGCAACACGCGGTCGACCGTGGCTTTGCTCACGCCGGCCTGGGTCGCGAGCTGCTTGATGGAGAAGTGTTTTGCGCGTTCGAGCATGCGGTTCGCCTGAGGTGTTTTTGAGGTCTTTTTTGGGCGTTACTGAGGTTTTGCAATGCTAGTCTCAGTTTTGCCCGGCGTCGAGCCGGGTCGATAAAACAACAACAATTTCAGGAGAACCGCATGCCTCACACCGATCTCGCCAGCGCATTCAACGGCCAATATTTTGTTGTCACCGGCAGCACTCAGGGGCTGGGCGCTGCCGTGGCACATACCCTGGCGCAGCGTGGCGCTGCCGGGCTGATCGTCTGCGGGCGCCGCCGCGCCGAGGGCGAAGAGCAGGTCCGGCAACTGGCACAGCTCGATTGCCAGGCATTTTTTGTCGAGGCCGACCTGGAAAACGTCGAGGATTGCCGTGCGATCATCGACGCAGCACGCACCCACTTCGGCACCTTGCACGGGCTGGTGAACTGCGCCGGCATGTCGGATCGCGGCACTATTCTCGACACCTCGCCCGAGCTGTTTGACCGGCTGTTTGCGGTGAACGTGCGGGCGCCGTTTTTTCTGATGCAGGAAGCACTCAAGCTGATGATCAGCACCGGCGTGGAAGGCGCGGTGGTGAATATCCAGAGCATCACCGGGCATGGCGGGCAATCGTTTTTGAGCGCCTATGCGGCGTCCAAGGGCGCGCTGGCGATTTTGACCAAGAACGTGGCGTTCAGCGCATTGCGTAATCGCATCCGCGTGAATGGCCTGAATATCGGCTGGATGGACACGCCTCACGAGGATCAGATCCAGCGCCAATACCACGGCGCGCAGGACGGCTGGCTGGCCGAGGCCGAGCGCGCGCAGCCGTTCGGGCGGCTGCTCAAGCCCGAAGAAGTGGCGCAAAGCGTGGCGTTTTTGCTCTCGCGTGAAGCCGGGATGATGACCGGCTCGGTGATCGACCTGGAGCAAGGCGTGGTCGGCTGCACCGACAGCGGCAGCCCGCAACCGCACCAGGCACTGAGCCTGCCGGGAGGTGTGTGATGTCGGCGTTCGTGACCGGCGCGGCGGTGCGCCTGGCGGATTTCAGCCGTATTTGCGCCCAACGGACCAACGCCGAGGACTACCCGCTGTGTGCCGAGGTGGTGAGCAATGTGCCGATCTATCAGGCCGGCACTTTACGCAACAGCGAGCGCTTGCGCGTCATGGATGAGCTGCATCACCTGTTCCGCGACGGGCCTGGGGTGATGGTGGTGCGCCAGGCCTATGAAGACCTGGCGGTGGTCGATCGCCATAGCCAGGTATTCGAGGCGATCTTTGCCCATGAGGCTGCGCAAGGCGTGGCCGCCGACCATTTTGCCCAGGCCGGCAGCAACGGGCGCATCTGGAATTCGCTGCAGAAAGCCGCGCTGCAGTCGCCGGAATCGTTTGCCGAGTACTACGCCAACCCGCTGCTCGGTTTGATCGCCGAAGCGTGGCTGGGGCCGAGCTTTCAGATGACCGCGCAAGTGAACGTGGTCCACCCTGGCGGGCAGGCGCAACAGCCGCACCGTGACTATCACCTGGGCTTTCAGACCACTGAGGTGGTTGAACGCTTTCCGCTGCCGCTGCATCTGTTGTCGCAATACCTGACGCTGCAAGGCGCGGTGGCCCATTCGGATATGCCGCTGGAAAGCGGGCCGACCCAACTGCTGCCCTTCTCCCAGCAATACCCGCTGGGTTACCTGGCCTGGCGCTGCGCAGAGTTTATCGACTACTTCCAGCAGCACGCCGTGCAATTGCCGCTGAACAAGGGCGACCTGCTGTTCTTCAACCCGGCGCTGTTCCACGCGGCGGGTACCAACCGCACGACCCACCACCGGCGTATGGCCAACCTGCTGCAAATCTCGTCGGCGTTCGGCAAGCCCATGGAAGCCCTCGACCGCGACCGCATGATGCTCGCGGTGTACCCGGTGTTGCTGGCCAACCCTGCGTTGAATGCCGAAGCGGTGATCGCCTGTACGGCCGACGGTTATGCCTTCCCCACCAACCTCGACACCGACCCGCCCTTGCACGGGCTCGCCCCGCAAACCGGGCAGCAATTAATGCAACAAGCCCTTGACGAACGCTGGCCCTATTCAGACTTCGCCGCTGCCGTGGCGCAACTGCGGGCCAAGCGCCAGGCGTGAATCCCACTGCTTTTACAACAACAAAAAGAACGGAGCATAACCATGAAGAAGCAACTCCTCGCAGCACTGCTGACCCTCGCTGTTACGCCCTGGGCCTGGGCGGATATACGTATCGGCGTGAGCATCGCCCAGGTCGACGATGTGTTCCTCGCACAGATGCGTGACTACATGGCGGCCCACGCCAAGGAGCTACCCGGCGTGACCCTGCAATTTGAAGACGCCCAGGGCGATGTGGTGCGCCAACTCAATCAGGTGCAGAACTTTACCGCCCAGGGCATGGACGCGATTATCGTCAACGCGGTGGACACGGCGGCCACGCAGAAAATGACCGTCAATGCCCAGCAGGCCAAGATCCCGCTGGTGTACGTCAACCGCCGCCCGGAGTTCCAGGACGTGCCGCCGGGCGTGGGTTATGTTGGCTCGGATGAGATCAAGGCCGGGGAAATCCAGATGCGCTACCTGGCAGAGAAAATGGGCGGCAAGGGCAACCTAGCGATCATGCTCGGGCTGTTGTCCAACAACGCCACGCACAACCGCACGCTGGGGGTGAAGACGGTGCTCAAGGATTACCCGGACATCAAGATTGTCGAGGAGCAAAGCGCCGAATGGCAGCGCGGCAAGGCGATTGACCTGATGAGCAACTGGATTGTGTCCGGACGCAAAATCGATGCCGTGGCGGCGAATGCCGATGAAATGGCGATTGGCGCCGCCATGGCGATCAGCCAGGCGGGCATGCAACCGGGCAAGGATATCCTGGTGGCCGGCAGCGATGGCGGCGCAGCGGGGCTGGACGCGGTGAAGAAGGGCCAGTTGCTGGTGACGGTGTATCAGGACAACAAAGGCCAGGCCGTCGGCTCGATTGATCTGGCGGTGAAGATGGTCAAGAAGGAACCCTATGTGGCTGAGCTGACCATTCCTTATCAGCAGATCACCAAAGACAATTACCAGGCGTTTCTGAACCCTTAATCCCTTGCCTATGGCCAGGTTTTCTTGTGGCGAGCGGGCTTGTTGTGGCGAGCGGGCTTGCCACAATAAGTTTGCTCAGCCAGGGGGGATTTCATCTCAGCCTCAAGACCACCAGGGCACCGAGCCCGAAGAGGCAGGCCACGCCCACTGCATAGGCCAGCGTGCGCCAGGGTTGCAGCCCTGCCAGATACGTCACCGTGTGCGCCAATCGGGCCAGGGTAAACAGGCCAAAGAGCCAACCCGTGACACCCTGGGAACTCCCAAGCGCCACACATAATCCGCCCAACACAAAAAACAGCGGGATGTTTTCCAGGTCATTGGCCCACGCCCTTTGCGCCCTCACGACGTGTGGCAATTCTTGTGGCTGCGCCATGCGGCTGAAGAACGCCGCATCTTCAAGGTTGGTGAACGCCCGCCGCCGAATCCGCCAAAAACCCTGATAGCAGGAAATCGCAAACATTTTCAGGCACAGCACCAGCACACAGCCTGCGTAGATAGCCAGCAGGTCATTCATCGCGCAACCCATTGACGACGATATAAAGCAACGGCCCCACCGAAACAAACACCGCCGTCAGCGCAAAATACGGCAGCACAGACACGACTGACCGCCCGCGCCCGCGCGCATCCCGATACATCCACACACACGCCAGCACCGCCATCAGGTACAGGTCGATCACCACCTGCGCGGTGTCCGGCCGCGACATCAATTGGCGCCCGAAGGCCAGCAGTGATTGCTCGGCGGTGAGCATCGTCACCAGTGTATAGAGTGAAAATCCAACTAACCCGACCAGGGCAATAGAGGGTCTGTGCATGGTCTCGTCCTTGAAGTGAATGAAGCTCACGATAGTGATAAGGTCTTGGCCCTCGCAATGACCTCACAGGTTATGAACCCGCCATGGACACTACTGCCGGCGACCAACTGCGCCAACTGCGTCGCCACGCCAAGCTCAGCCAACTGGACCTGGCCTTGATCACCGGCGTTTCGCAACGTCACCTCAGTTACATCGAAACCGGCCGCGCCAAGCCGAGCCCGGGCACGTTGCACAATTTACTGACCGCGCTGGATGTGCCGCTTGAGCAGTGCAATCGCGTGTTCCTCGCCGCCGGCTACGCGCCACGCTACACCTCCACCCCGCTCGCCTCACCGGCCATGGCCGCGATTCGCGAAGCCGTCAGCCATGTGTTGCACGCCAATAACCCGGCCCCGGCGATTCTGCTCGACAGCCAATGGCAAGTGCTGGCGGCGAATGCGAGTACCGGCGTTCTGTTTGAATTGTTGGGGCTTGAACCGGATGCGGCAGACGGGCTGAACCTGCTGACCACGCTGCTGCAAACCGGCGGCTTGGGCGACCACCTGATCAACGCCGAAGAGATCCGCACGCTTGCCTGGCAACGCGCCAGCCGGGAGGCGTTGGGCAATCCTGAATTGGCGGTTTTATTAGCCAGCCTGCCGACGCCCACCCACACCGAACCACCCGGCCACATGCCGCCCTTGGTGCTGACGCGCATCCGCTCACCCCAGGGCGAGCTGAGCTTTCTGTCGACCTTCACCACGTTCGGCATGCCCCAGGACATCACCCTCACGTCGCTGCGTATCGAGCATCTAATTCCGGCTGACGAGCCGACGTGGCAAGTCATGCGCGCCGCCTATGCGGAGCATGCCGCGCTGGTTTTGTGAAATATCTGTCCGTAGACTGCCGCCATACCTCCCACTTGAAGGCGGCGAAAAAAACGTGATGCAAGTTACCGAAGTCTCCATTGCCCAACTGCGCGCGGCGCTTGAAACCGGCCAGACCACTGCCGTTGAACTGGTAAACGCCTACCTGGCGCGGATCGATGCCTATGACGGCCCGCAGACCGCCACCGCCTTGAACGCCGTGGTAGTGCGCAACCCCGAAGCCCTTAAAGAAGCCGAAGCGTCCGATGCGCGCCGGGCCAGGGGCGAAACGTTGGGGCCATTGGACGGCATTCCCTATACCGCCAAGGACAGCTACCTGGTCAAGGGCCTTACGGCCGCATCCGGCAGCCCGGCCTTTGCCAAGCTGGTTGCGCAGCGCGACGCCTTCACCATCGAACGCTTGCGAGCGGGCGGCGCCATCTGCCTGGGCAAGACCAATATGCCGCCGATGGCCAATGGCGGGATGCAGCGGGGTGTGTATGGCCGTGCCGAAAGCCCTTACAACGCCGACTACCTGACTGCACCATTTGCCTCCGGTTCGTCCAACGGCGCGGGTACCGCCACGGCGGCAAGCTTCGCCGCCTTTGGTGTGGCTGAAGAAACCTGGTCGAGCGGGCGTGGCCCGGCGTCCAACAATGGTTTGTGCGCCTACACACCGTCCCGTGGGGTGATTTCGGTACGCGGCAACTGGCCGCTCACGCCGACCATGGACGTGGTGGTGCCCTATGCACGCACCATGGCCGACCTGCTGGAAGTGCTGGATGTGGTGGTCGCCGAAGACTCCGACACCCGTGGCGACCTGTGGCGCCTGCAGCCCTGGGTGCCAATCCCAAGCGTAGCGTCGGTGCGCCCCGTGTCTTACGCCGACTTGGCGGTAAGCAGCGAAGCCCTCGCCGGTAAACGTTTCGGCGTGCCGCGCATGTACATCAATGCCGACCCCGAGGCGGGCACCAGCGAAAAGCCCGGCATTGGCGGGCCGACCGGGCAGAAGATCAACACCCGCGCCAGCGTGATCGACCTGTGGGAAGCTGCACGCAAGGCGCTGCAAGCCGCCGGCGCCGAAGTGATCGAGGTGGATTTCCCGCTGGTGTCCAACTGCGAAGGCGATCGCCCTGGCGCGCCAACCGTGTTTACCCGTGGCTTGGTTTCCAGGGAATTCCTGCACGACGAATTGTGGGAACTGTCGGCCTGGGCTTTTGATGACTTTCTGCGCGCCAACAACGACCCGGCACTCAACCGCCTGGCGGATGTCGATGGGCCGAAAATCTTCCCGCACGACCCGGGCACCCTGCCCAACCGCGAAGATGACCTGGCCGCCGGCATGGACGAATACGTGCGCATGGCCGAGCGCGGCATCACGCCGTGGAACGAGATCAGCACGGTGCCGGACGGTTTGCGCGGCCTGGAGCAAACCCGGCGCATCGACCTGGAAGACTGGATGGACACGCTTGGGCTCGATGCGGTGCTGTTCCCGACCGTGGCCGATGTAGGCCCGGCAGATGCCGACGTGAACGAAGCCAGTGCCGACATCGCCTGGAGCAATGGCGTGTGGGTCGCTAACGGCAACCTCGCCATCCGCCACCTCGGCGTGCCCACCGTCACCGTGCCGATGGGCGTGATGGCCGACATCGGCATGCCCGTCGGCCTGACCTTTGCCGGTCGTGCTTACGATGATTCGGCGCTGCTGAGCTTTGCCAGCGCGTATGAAGCCACCGGCAGCAAACGCCTGATCCCACCGCGCACACCGCCGTTGTAAAAAATGTGGGATCACTGATCGTTCCCACGCTCCGCGTGGGAACGCATTCTGTGACGCTCCGCGTCACGACTTCAAGAGCGGACGCAGAGCGTCCAGGGTTGCATTCCCACGCGGAGCGTGGGAACGATCAGGGCGATCAGGGTTGTGTTTCAGATCAGGCCATGTAGGGCACGGCGATCAGCAGGATGGCGGTGCCGTGGGCGAGTGCGGCGGGCAGTACGCCGTAACGCATGCGCACCAGCGCACAGGCCAACCCTTCAAGCAGGGTGAACAGCAACACCGGCCAGCCCAGTTGGGTAACGCTTAAGGCCAGGAACCCATGGCAGGCTGCAAAGGCCACGCCGCTGATCAACGCAGCGCGCAATGGCGAAACCTGTTGCTCCAGGTAACCCTGCAAAAAGCCGCGGAACAGCACTTCCTCCAACGCATTGGCGCCATAGGCCAATACCACCATGCCCGGCAACCACACCCAGTAGCCGTGGAACTGGCTTGCATCAATGCCTTGGTAAACCCGCAGTGGCACGCCGATCAAACAGCCGACCACAACCCCCACCGCCATGCCAACCAACGGGTTGCCAATGGACCAACGCATCAACCGCCACAACTCGGGTGCCAGGCGTGAGAGCAGCATGATCAGCAGCACCGACAGCCCGCCGAGCGCCGCCAGTACGAAGGCATTGCCACTGAATGCGATCTGCACATCGCGACTCACCGCCCACATACCCAGCGGCGTCATCACATCGCGCATCAGCACAAACGCCGCCAGCAGAATCAGGATGCGCATCGCCACCTGCGCCCTCGGTGTCAACGCGAACCACGCACCAAACAGCAGCAGACCCGGCGCCAAGTGCACGGCGTAGTCGATCAGTACCTCAAGCCCTTGGGTAATCATCGGTCACTCAACCGTGTGCGACAGCAATCATGTCGATCTCGACCGCCGCCGACTTGGGCAACTGCATCACCCCCACCGACGTGCGCGTGTGCACACCGGCAGCGCCGAGGATTTCGTGGAACAGGTCCGACGCGGCGTTGGCCACTTCACTTTGCTGATCAAAGTCTTCTGCGCTGCGCACATACACGGTGATACGCACGAGGGTCTTGACCTGATCCAGCGAACCCAGCGCTTGCTTGAGCAACCCCAGGCAACGCAACGCGCTGATACTGGCGGCGATTTGCGCCTGGGCCAGGGTCAGGCTTTCACCGACCTTGCCCGGCAGCATGAGGGTGTCACCGACACGCGGAATCTGGCCGCTGATGTACAGTTGGTTGCCATCGCGCACCAACGGCGTGTAGTTGCCGCCGATTTTGAATTCCTCCAGCAGGTAGCCGATGCGTTCCTGGACAGCCTGGTATTTTTCGTCGCGTGTCATGGGCGTGCGTCCTCGTTGCGGCGTTGCCACTCATCCACCACATCGCCCAAGGTTTTGGGCATGTCGTTGCGAATCCAGGCCATGAACGGCCGGTCGAACTTGAACGTCGGGCCGCAGTGTTCGAGCATGAAACGGCGAACGTTCTGGGTATTTTTGTAGTGTGGGGTCACGGGAGTGGCGCGGGTGATGGCGTCGCTGTGCCAGTCAAAATCCATGTTGTCTCTCGGGCGGCTTGTTATTTGCGCAGTAGCATAGCGATCGGCTTGTTGGGCTGGAAGCGACAAGGTGTACCGCCCTCAGTTATTTATTGTGTTGGGACGTCGTACAAGAAGCTATGTGATTTACGACGCCATCTAGCTTAATCTTTTCGAGATATTTCAAAATTTCACTTTCCTTGCCCCCCGAAAATATTGCATGGTTGTACGACGACTTAAGTTGTCGTGTTCACCCCAACAACAATAAGGAAACACCCATGCCAAACGTCAAAGTGCTGATCGGTTTTCTGTGCCTGTTCACCGGCTACGTCGCAGCTGCGCCTGCCCCGGCCGAAAAGGATGTGGCTCAAGCGGTCGACCAACTGACCCAAGCCATGCTGCACCTGGACCTCAAGGCGCTGCACGCGCTGACGTCCGACAAGCTCACCTATGGCCACTCCAGCGGCAAGGTGCAGAACAAAGCGCAATTTATCGCTGACCTGGAAACCCACACCAGCGCGTTCAAAACCCTCGAAATGCAAAACCAGACCATCACCCTGGACGGCGACACCGCGCTGGTACGCAACCACTTTCACGCCCTGGCCGTGAACAGCGGCGTCGAAGTGCCGACCGATATCGACAACTTCCAGGTCTGGCAGAAGCAAAAAGGCAAATGGCTGCTGATCGGGCGTCAGGCTTACAAATACTGACGCCAAGCGGTGCGGCTCACCACCGCACCGCTTCCCGGACCTTCAGCAGCGCCTCACCCAGCGCGGCCATGCTCACCGAACCCAGCGCCAGGCGCAGCGCGTGCGGCACCGTGGCCGAGACCGCAAACGGCTCGGCGGTGGACACGGAAATCTGCTCGCGCTGCAAGGCCATGGACACCTGATCGGCCCGCGCCTCGTCCCCCAGCGGCAACCACAAAAAATACGAAGACGGATGGCTGATGTAAGGCACGCCTTTGAGCACCTGCGCAGCCAAGGCTTGGCGTGCACGTGCGTCCTGGCGCTTTTGTGCTTCGAGCTGCGCGACGGTGCCGTCCTCGATCCAGCCCACCGCAATCGCGCTCATCACACCGGGCACGTTCCAGGTGGTGGCCATGATCGTGCGCTCCAGTTTTTTCACCCACTCCAACGGCGCGGCGATAAACCCGACGCGCAAACCCGTGGCAACGCTTTTGGATAACCCGCCCACGTACACCGTGCACTCAGGCGCCAATGTGGCCAGCGGCGGTGGCGCGTCTTCGGCCAGAAACGCATAGGCCGCGTCCTCAATGAGCATCAGATGGTGCTCACGCGCGATGGCAATCAGTTGCACGCGTTGCGCAAGGCTCATCACCCACCCCAACGGGTTATGCAGGGTTGGAATGCTGTACACCGCACGCACCGGGCGCCTGCGGCACAGCGCGTGCAGGAACGCCAGATCCGGGCCGCTGGCGGTCACCGGAATGGCGACGATTTCCAGGTGCAGGGTTTCGGCCAACACCTTGAAGCCTGAATAGGTCAGCGCATCCACGGCAATTACATCCCCAGGCTTGAGCAACGCCATCATCGTCACCGCCAGGCCGTGCTGGGCGCCGCTGACCATCAGCACCTGCTCCGCCTCAACCGCCAGGCCTCGGCTCAATAGATGCCGTGCCACGGCAGCGCGCTCATGCAGACGACCGGCATGCGGCTGGTAACGCAACAGCGCTTCCAGGTCGCCCGACAGCGCCAATTGGCGCAGAGCGGTGCGCAGCAGGTCTGCCTGGCCGGGCAGCGAGGGGTAATTGAAATTCAGGTCGAGCATGCCGGTGGCCACATTCATCTGCCCACTGCCCTGCCCCGGCGGCAAGGCGATTTCCCGCACAAAGGTGCCGCGCCCGGTTTCGCCGCTGACCAGGCCCATGGCTTCAAGCTCGGTGTACACCCGGCTCGCGGTGACCAATGCCAGGCCATGTTCAGCCGCCAATTGCCGGTGCGTGGGCAGGCGTGTGCCGGGCGCCAGTGCGCCGCTGCGGATGTCTTGGGCAAAGGTGTCGACCAGCGACTTGTAGCGGGCGCGCGGCATAGGCGGTGTATCCATGACAATTTTTTGATTGTCTTAATCCTGGCCCCTAGGATGGTGTTTACGCAACCACCTAGTTCGAGCCCTCACCATGGAACGCACCGCAAGCCTCACTGCACCGGATACCAACGCCCAAGGCTGGATCAACGGCTTTATCGGCGTCGTCATCTTCAGCGGCTCCTTGCCAGCCACGCGCCTGGCGGTGATGGAGTTCAACCCGGTGTTTCTGACCATGATCCGCGCCGCCATTGCCGCCATGCTCGGCGTGCTGTTGTTGTGGTTGTTCAGGGAAAAACGCCCTGCACGCCACCAATGGGGGCCGCTGGTGATCGTCGCCCTGGGTGTGGTGATCGGTTTTCCACTGCTCACGGCACTGGCGCTGCAATACGTGACCTCGGCGCACTCCATCGTGTTCATTGGCCTGCTGCCGCTGGCCACTGCAGTGTTTGGTGTACTGCGTGGCGGCGAGCGCCCGCGCCCGGTGTTCTGGCTGTTTTCGATTCTCGGCAGCCTGCTGGTGATGGGCTACGCCGTTGCCCAAGGCTTGAGCGCCGCGCCGGCCGGTGACCTGCTGATGCTGTTGGCCGTATTGGTGTGCGGCCTGGGATACGCCGAAGGCGCCACGTTGTCGCGCAGCCTGGGCGGCTGGCAGGTGATCTGCTGGGCGCTGGTGGTGTCGTTGCCGGTGGTGGCGCCGTTGAGCGTGATGCTGGCGCCGGCAACCCTCACGGGCATCAGCCTGCCGGCGTGGCTGAGCCTGGGCTATGTGTCGCTGTTCAGCATGCTGATCGGCTTTGTGTTCTGGTATCGCGGCCTGGCCCAGGGGGGCATCGCTGCGGTCGGCCAGTTGCAGTTGCTGCAACCGTTTTTCGGCCTGGCGCTGGCGGCGAGCCTGCTGCATGAGCAGGTCAGCCTGGGCATGGTGCTGGTGACGGTTGCGGTGATCGGCTGTGTGGCCGGGGCCAAGAAGTTTGCCCGTTAGCGCTGCGGCGCAACCATCTTGAATTTGATGTTGATGTCATTGGACACCACGCTGTTGCCCGCCCATTCACCCTCACCAATCTTGAAGTCGCTGCGCTTGAGGATGAACGCCCCGTCAAACACGCCGATGCCGCTTTGCTCCTTGAGCTGCACCTCAATATCCACCGGCCGCGTGATGCCCCTGATCGTCAGGTTACCGGTGATCTTGTAGCGGTTATCGCCCAGCGCCGTGGCGCCATTGGACTCATACACGCCCACAGGATAGGTCGCGGTGTCGAACCACGCCGGTTGCTGCAATTGGGTATTGGCGTCCTGGCTGCCGGCGTCGATGCTGGCGAGCTGGATCTTGAGCAACGCATGCGCCGCCTCAGGCTTTTGCGTGTCGAAGGTCAGAGTGCCTTCAAAGTCACTGAAGGTGCCATACACCCGCTGCCCGAATTGCTGGAAGGTAAAACTGATCTGGCTGGCGGTGCGGTTGACGTCTTTGTATTCCACGGCCTGCGCGTTGCCGAGAAACACACCAAGGAGCACCGCCAGGCTTACAAACAGGGGCATTCGACACTTCATGCAACACTCCGCAAGATAAATGAACAGATGTGCTGAGCTAACACGCCATGCCATGGTTTTATTCCCTTTCGCAGCGTGCCCTGCTAAACAGAGTAGTCGCCAAAAGAAACAATAAGGACTTTGCATGCACACCCCTTCCCTGCAGGACATCACCGCGCCCGAAGGCATCTGCTACGGCTGCGGCGGCAGCAACCCCCATGGCCTGCACATCAAAAGCCGTTGGGATGCCGATGGTATCCATGTGATCGCCGAGCACCTGCCCGAAGCTCAATACAGCGGCTGGCCGGACCTGGTCTACGGCGGCCTGATCGCCATGCTGGTCGACTGCCACTCCAACTGGACGGCCATGGCCTACCACTACCGCAACGAACTGCGCGAGCCCGGCAGCCTGCCGCGCATCGACTGCGTGACCGGTAACCTGGGGATCAAATTCATCAAGCCCACACCCATGGGCGTCACGCTGACCCTGCGCGCGCGGGTTGAAGGCGACGTGGGGCGTAAAAGCCGCGTGGTCTGCGAGGTGTACGCCGGTGACGTGCTCACCGCCCTCGGCGACTCGGTGTTCGTGCGCGTCGATACCCGGCAACTGTCGGATTCCGCCCATGGCCGCGAACGTTGATCCTGGTCTACAGTGATGACCACCGCTAATCGAGGACTGCTCCGATGACTCGTCTCACCGCGAAAGACTTCGCCCCCGAACTGCTGGAACTCTACGACGGCTACGCCCACGGCAAGCTCAACCGCCGCGAATTTCTCGACCGCGCCGCGCGGTTCACCTTCGGCGGCCTCACCGCCTCGGCCCTGCTGGCAGCCCTGAGCCCCAACTACGCGCTGGCCGAACAAGTCAAATTCACTGACCCAGACATCGTCGCCGACTACATCACCTACCCCTCGCCCAAAGGCAACGGCACCGTACGCGGCTACCTCGTACGCCCGGCCAAGGCCAGCGGCAAACTGCCCGCCGTGGTGGTGGTGCACGAAAACCGAGGCCTTAACCCCTACATCGAAGACGTCGCCCGGCGCCTGGCCAAAGCCGGCTTCATCGCCCTGGCACCCGACGGCCTCACCTCCGTGGGCGGCTACCCCGGCAACGATGAAAAAGGCGTGGAACTGCAACAAAAAGTCGACCCCACCAAACTCATGAACGACTTCTTCGCCGCCATCGAATGGCTGATGCACCACGACAGCAGCACCGGCAAAGTCGGGATCACCGGCTTCTGTTATGGCGGCGGCGTGACCAATGCGGCGGCGGTGGCTTATCCAGAACTCGGCGCAGCTGTGTCGTTCTACGGCAGGCAGCCGGATGCGAAGGACGTACCACGCATCAAGGCGCCGATCATGCTGCATTACGGCGAACTGGACACGCGCATCAACGAGGGTTGGCCGGCGTATGAACAGGCGTTGAAGGCCGCAGGCACGACCTATGAGGCGTTTATTTATAAGGGCGCCAATCATGGCTTTCATAATGATTCGACGCCGAGATATGACGAGGCAGCGGCGAATCTGGCGTGGGAGCGCACGTTGGGCTGGTTCCGCAAATACCTGGTCTGAACACGTTCAGAACTGTGGCAGCTAACTTCTTGTGGCGAGCGGGCTTGCCCCGCGCTGGGGCGCGAAGCGGCCCTGACACCTCACGACGCGATACATCTGGAAAACCGCGTTGACTCCCCTGGGGCTGCTGCGCAGCCCAACGCGGGGCAAGCCCGCTCGCCACAACACCCCGCCTCTCAGCTTTGATCGGTGTTGCCTGATCGACACGCATGGTCAAAGGCCAGCAATCCATATCGCTTTAATTTGCAGGAAGTTTCCTAGACAATCCTTTGGCCTTGCGCCTGCTCACGCCACTGGCTAGCCTTCGCTCTGTCGCTGCACATCAGCGATCGGGTGTGGAAACCTGGGAATCAGTGGGCGCCAAGCGCCAGCACCATCTGACCAATGTCGGCGCTTTCTTTTTGCCTTCAGAACGTTATATGGCGGCTGTACGTGGGCAGACTTCGGTCTGGCCGGGTCCTACTGTCCGGTTTTCCACCCTGCGTACAGCTGCCACCCTTTGTCGTGTGGAAACGGCATTCGGATGGCTCCCATTTCAGTAGGAGCTTATGCATGAGCAAAATTGTCCCTGATCCACCGCGCTTTACCCCCGACCGTGAAGTGTTTGAACGCGCCTTACGTCACTACTTGCAACCCGAGTCGCCGCACTCCTTTACGGTGCAGAACGACCTCAGCTTCGAAGACGCCCTCGCCCAACTCTGCGACCTGCTGCGCTGCGCAGCCGCCACCGCTGCCGACACCACCCAAGGCCTGACAGGCGATCAACGCCACATGGCCGGTGCCACCGAACACCTGATCGACATGGCCCAAACCCTGGCCGACCGTGCGCTGGAGTGCCTGCAACCCAAAACCTGCTGACACACCACAAACCAACTGTGGGAGCTGGCTTGCCTGCGAAGGCGGTGTGTCAGTGCCGGATTAATGACTGATACACCGCCGTAGGCAGCAAGCCGAACTGGGCACTTTCCCTCATGAGCCAGTTTGCCGATTCAGGAAGGTTTTTCAAAAAAAATAGGGGGCAGACCACGTTTAGTGCTCCGTCAGAAGAATAGTGGTCTGATCCCACTCGATCTCTTTTGCTCCATCTACACTGCTTTAATCGCTGAAATCAGACCCAAAAGCTCGGACTCAGTCAACTCAAACTCCTCACCGTCCTCCATTGCCATCAATGTGAGAAGTGCTCGATCCATGGGAGCAGTGATTTCTAAGCCATGGTTTTGATAAATTTCAAATGCCAGTTTAGAAATCCTAAAGACATCGAAACCGTTAACCAGTGCTTTTTCTAAATCCATAGCGAGGTCGGCTTGTGAGTACATATTCCTAGCTCTTCAACTCTGGAAAAATAGGGGCCAATCCACGCTTAATACTCAGCAAGAACAATAGTGGTCTGACCCTGAGGGATCCCCGGCTTATGTAAACAGCAACAACGGCCAAGCTCAGCGCCCGGCCGCCTCAAGCGCTTTTTAACTCACTTGCTTTCTTTTGCAATGGTACCCAACGACGCGTCCTTGACCAGATAACGGCCTTCCACATCGCTCAGCACTTTGAGGCTGTTGCGCGCCACGGCGAAGCCCATTTCAACTTCCTGCTTGAGGTAAACCACCTCACCGGCCTTGACGTTGATCGGCATGTCAGCCCAGTTTTCAGCTTTGGAACTGATCACGTGCTGGCCCGGCGACACGAAGAAATAAATGTACTGGTTACCACGGTTGTAACCCATCTCCGAGTCGGCTTCCTTGTCATCCAGGAACACGTTGAACCGCACCATCATCCCCACGTTGCTTGGGCGCACGACATACACCAGGCCTTTATCGGCGACGGCGGCCTTGGGCAACGAGTAGTTCGCCACGTCAGCCTGCATCTTCTCCACCGACGGCGTCGAGGAGCAACCAAACAGCGTGGCCAGGGACAATACAACAGCGGCTTTGCAGAACAGCTTGATCATGTACTTCTTCCTTGTGGTGTGACGGTAGAGCGGGTTGAGAGCGCCGGCGATTGGCAAGCGCAGGTTCTTTGATGCGTTTAATCATCGCCAGGGTATCGGCCGCGGGGATGAAGACGTGAAGCGTTGTGCGTGGGCCAGCACTTTGATGCCTTGCGGGGGTTTGGGCGCGGGGCTTGTAGTCCGGCCCGTCGCCCATATGGCGATCAGGTTGGCAACCTGACAAGAGAGTGCAAAAGCAACCCGCTTCTTTCATTAATTTTCCGAAGTCCTTTGTTGCTTAAATAAATCTGTCCCCATTTCGCCTTTTACTTATTAAACCATGTTCTTCGGGATTGAAATTCTCCGGCCATATAGTTTGATCATCGTACGAAGCCCCCTCCAGATTACACTGATCCAGCCCGACAACAGTGACGTCCGCACCTGAAAACTCAACGTCTCGAAAGTCCCCCCCAACGACATTGGCACCTTTTAAGCTTGCCAAGCTAAAGTCCACCTTCGAGAAATCAGAATACATAAGTAAAGACCCAGAAAGGTCAACACCTCTCATTTTGGATCCGACTAATATCGCACTAATCAGCGAAACATTTATCATTCTCGCATCATTCAATACAGAAAAATAAAATACAGAGTTTCTTAAATCACAACCTGTAAAGTCGGCCTTACTAAAATTTAAGCCCTCAAATATCGCGCGATGAAAATTAATACCTTTAAGATCTGCACCCGCAAAGGTTTCAATAGGAAGCTCTAGGTAGTCACCTGTCTCGAACTTTACTGTAATCATCTGCTATCCCTGTCCAAAGGTAAAACTTAAAGATTTACAGTCGGTATTTTTTTACTCACCTTGTAGTCAGTCAATACTGGAATAGTGGTCTGACCCCATTTCCCCCCTGACTTCTTCTTATCCTGTTTTCCTTTTACTGAACGATTCAACTAGACTAAAACCTTTTTGAGTAACGCTTTTCTAATCTTTCAGCAGACCTAAGAACCGCGCCCTCATCATCAGGAAAGAAAGTAGAGTATACATGAGCTGCAATTTTCATCAGGAAAACGTAGTCAGGCACTGGAAGACTTGAAGTTTCCACCTCGCCCAAAAAAAAGCTGACCTCATTGAAATCCTCTGGATCGTCCCAATCCTGATCGAGAGAGTAAAAAAAACCTTCACTTACAGAGACGCCAACCCCCCGCGAAGCATCATAGATAAAAGCCGGGAAGTTAGTCCTCCCTCTCGCTATAGCAGCCTCTATGAGTTCGTAAAGATCTTCATAGCCCAGACCAGTTGAAGCAAATGACTCCTTGAGTTTTTCAAGCCAAACCAATCCATCCATCATTTTGTCCTCGGAGGCATGGTGATAAAGGAGTTTGTTATCTCTCCAGTCTTACTGTTACGTGTCACTTGGAAGTGATAGCCATCAACTTTAATACTAGCCTCTCTCAACCCTGGATTGGCTTTGAACAAAGACTCGGCCTGGACTGCCGCTCGGTTAGACATATCAGCCACTCTACTATCTGGCAAAACATTCGGATCGTAAGTCGTTTTCGTGGATGTAGGCTTATAGCCCCCCATCAACTCGCCCTTAGTGTTGGTTCTAGGCAACTGGTAGCTATACTCAACAAGGCCAGGATAGCGGACGTCCGTGATTTTGTTGGAAATTTTCGCACCAGTTATTTCAACCGACTCTAGGAAGGCATCGCTATTGTGAGCACCAGAAATCGTCCCCGCCTTACTATTTCGCACGCCAATCTGGGTGTTATGACCGAGAACCGACTCACCAAAGTTCTTCGAAAGCGTAGAAGCTGCTTGATCTCCAACCTTGGCAGTTGCTTTTGCACCACTTGAAAGCTCAGGCAATAACTGAACTACCTTAGCTCCGCCATCTTGAACGGCACCTCCAGCTACCGTCAACGCCCCACCACCAAACACACCCAGCGCCGTACCACCGAGAGCAGCATCTCCGCCCGCTACTTCTGCTACGGCTAATGCAGCCTGATTGCACATCACGGGTGCAAGTGCACATCCCATCACCAGTTCAGCCGAAGCGACTCCTAGCCCTATAGCCCCAGGCACCACGACCCAACCAGCAACATAATCATGTCCAGGCCCCTCATACCCATCGCCTCTGACCAGTCCTCTCAGTGCCTCGGATCTCTGCTCCGGTGTCGCACCTTGTGCAACCAAAGAAGCGTCAAGACTGGAGGCAGCGGCTGCCCAATCTCCCATATGTAAAAAGTCATTGTAGCGCTGCGCATTACCTGCCACCCAACTGGCCGTCTCGGGATCGCCGTTAGCCATAGCCCCCGCCAAGACCCCAATAACTTGAGCGGTGGCGACCTTGAACTGACCATTTGTGGAAAGCTGAGTATCTAGGTATTTGCCAAGATTTTCTGCCGCAATTGACGTCAATCCTTCGGCAGCAGCTCCTGCCAGCGCTCCAGTTTTAAAATCACCGCCCTTAGCGGATGAAAGTGCTCCTCCCAAAACAGCATGCATGAAGATTTTTGAGGCTGTGCCAGGACTGACATTCAAATAGTGGGCCAAATCACCGACTTGTTTATTTCCAAAAGCGGCAGTGAGATCGAGACCTTCCGAAATAGCAGCAGCGCCAAGGTTATCTTTTAAACTACCGCCATTGATCGCAGTGTTAACGCTGCCTGCAACCAAAGCATGTGTACTGCTTCGAAGTACGTTCTCACTGACCGTATTCCAGTCCAGCATACTTGAACTATAGCCTGGGTTATTTACGCCATTGGCATTCAAAATCAACGGCCCGTCAGGGTTCCAACCGGCCACAGCGGTATCTATACCGGCTAAAATGCCGCTTGTGACCATCTGGGTTGCATAGCCCTTAATCGCATTTTTACTGGTCGCAGCTTTCAGTCCAGCACCGATATCACCTCCACCATTTATGGTGCCTACAGCGAAGTTACTCGCCATGGCTCCGGCTAGAGGCCCAAGATAAAAGCTGGCAACTATTGAAATAATGAGCGCAGGTGCGGCACCCAAACCGGAGTTTTTATAATCCCAGCTGTCATGAATCTCCTTCACCACTCGCCAATCTACTTGCCCGTTGGCTTCGGCTTGCTTGATCCAGGCCAACTGAGGTTCAGCTTGAACCATCGCATCAATCGTTTGGCTGACTGTCTTTTGATCAATTTGTTTAATGTCAATGTTGATCTTGCCAGCAGCACGAATAGCTAACTCGCCCTGAGCCATCATCTGTGTCTGACGCAGAGTCTCATCCGTAGCTCCCTTCCCCTTGGCACTGTTCCACGCCAGGTCACTTTTGCTCTTCTCATGACTCTCCTGCCGCAAATCCTTCACCGCCTCAAACGTCACCGCCCCACCACTGACAATCGCAATATCCCCGCCACTGTCGAGCTTCGCCGCTTGATACTTCTGGTCCCCGCCGCTCTGCAACGTCAGGTCGCCACCGGTCTTGATCTCACTCCCCACATTCGTCACCTGGGTGACTTCATCGCGCTGGGTTTTCTTGCTGCCCCAACCGCCCTTTTTGCTCATGTCGTACAACGAATAGTTGCTGTCTTGCGCGGCCAGCAGGCTCAGTTCGTTGTCGGCGTGTACGTAGGCTTCGTTGCCGGCGCTGATTTTGCTGGCGACCAGGGTCAGGTCGGTGCCGGCGATGGCGATGAGGTCGCCGCCGGCTTTGAGTTCGGCGCTTTGTTGGGTGACGGTGTCGAGTTGGGTGGTGGTTTTGGTGCCGCCTTTTTTGCCCTTGGAGTAGTCGTGTTGTTCGTTGGCGGCGGCGGCCAGGGTCAGGTTTTCGCCGGCTTTGACGCTGAGGTCTTTGGCGGCGCTGACGGTGCTTGCGACCACGGCGATGTCGCGGCGGGCGTCGATGGCAAGGTTGCCGCCCACGTCCACACCAGAGGCGTGTTGCAGCGTGGTTTGCTCGGTGCCTTTGATGCGTCGGCTTTGGTAGGCGTAGTCGTCCTGTTCGGTCTGGCTGGCGATCACCACGTCACGCCCTGCGGTCACACTGGCGTTGCCACCGGCCTTGAGGTTGCTGCCGACGTTGAGCACATCGCGCCCGGCATTCAGCTTGAGGGTATCGGTAGCCTCGAAGCGTGAGGCTTCGCTGACCACGTCGTTACGCAGTTGATAGCCCTGGTCTTCCTGCTTGAAGGTGGTGACGGTGCGCTCGTTGATGACATCGCCGGTCACAGCAGTGGCGCTGATGTCGCGGCCCTTGACGATGCCGCCACGGGTATTGCGGATCGAGTCGGTGGCGAGCATTTCCAGGCGGTTGCCGGCTTGCATCAGGCCGCTGTTGTCGATGTTGCCCGCGACCATGCTCAGGTTGTTGGTGGCGCGCAAGGTACCGCTGTTGTGCAGGTCGCCGCCGGTGATCAGGCTGACGTCCTGGCCCTGGATCAGCGCGCCGTTAGGGGCCAGGCGGTTGTTGGCCTGGGCCAGGTAGAGCACTGGGGTCAGGACTTTCTGGCCGTTGACCTCGGCCTCTTCCATCCACACGATGTCGTGGGTCAGCGCCGCGACCTGTTCGGCGGTGAGGGATACGCCCAGTTGCAGGTTGAGCGAGTCCTTGTAGGAGATGGCGTTGTCCATCAGGTAGCGGAACAGCGCGTCATCGCTGGCGATGCCGTCTATGTAGCGCTGGCCGGTGCGGGCCACCACGGCTTCGCGGATCAGGCGTTGCTCGTACAGGCCGTCGCCCAGGCGTTTCCAACTGGTATCGGGGTTGTAGCCCAGTTTGCCGAGCAGGTAGTCGGAGCTCATGAACTGCTTGAGATCGGTGAGTGCCGGGTTGGTTTCGATCAGGTATTTGTGGCTGTTATCCACCGGAGCGATGTCCGGCATCACTTGCACGCGGGTAATCGACGGTGTGCGGCCGTCCAGGGCTAGTGGGCCCTGGCCGTTGACTGCGCCACTGGCGGGCTGACCGTCGAGGCTGAATCCACGTTCTTGCACGGCGCTGTAGTCAAGGTTTTTTTCGCGATCGGCAGCGGTGATTACACGCCCGTTGACGCTGAAGTCACCGGTGGCGGTATCCGCTTTACCCGCTGCGCCGCCTTTCGCTGCCTGGCCGCTGAGGCGGAACAGGCCGTTCTGGCTGGTCGGCAAACTGAAACCGGGCAAGGTCACCGGGTTGACTTGGCGTTGGGCCAGGTCTGGGGGTAGCTGCGCGGTGATCGCCGGTTTGACCGTGGAGGCAAATACATCCGAATTGGTGTTGCGGTTGGCCGCCGGAGTATCGATGTTGGTGGCGTTCGGGCGGATGACGCTGTTGTTGATTTCTTTGGCCGCGTTAACAGTGACCGATCCGGCGGCCTGGATAACCGCTTGAGCGATCACGCTGCCAGAGGTGGGCACGGTGTAGTCGATAGGTGATGTGAAGAAGGTATCCGAGAACCTCGTCTTCTCAATGAACTGGTCAAACGTGTACTGACCCGGCTTATAGTCACTTGAGTTGGGATCGTTGCTTCGGTTGAACTGCTCGACTTCGCTCATCAGCAACGAGTAAGCCGACCGGTTGCGTGTGTAGTAGGCGTAACCGAAATTACGCTGCTCACCACCGGCAGCGCCGGTGTTGTTCAGCACGTCGGTGTTGATCAGGATGTTTTTAGTGGCCGATACCGAGCTGTAGAGGTTATCGAACGTCTGGGCGCCCACCGTGAGGTCGCCACCGGCATTGATGAACGCGGAGGCGGAGCTGCCTTTGATGACGTCCTCATAGGTTTCGACGCCGCTGAACTTCAGCTCGCAGCCTTTGCCTTTGCAGTAATCGTTGCCGTAAACACCGATGCTCCCGGAGACCAGGCTTTTCTCCGTGGTGAACTGGTCGCGCCGGTTACTCAGGGTATCCGCCAGCAAGCGCATGTTGCCGTCGCTTTCCACGGTACCGGAGACGTTTTCAATCAGCGCGCTGCGCCCATTGGCATCATCGCGTGCGATGTCGAGGCCACCCAGGCTATAGACATCACCAAAGCGGTTGCTGAAGTCGCTGACGCGCAAGGTCATGTCCTTGCCGCTGAACAACAGGCCTTTTTCGTTGAGCAGATGCGTGGCGTTAAGGTGGACATTCTCCGAGCCGCCCAGGGTGCCGTAGTTGTTCAGTGTGGCGGCGTTGACCGTCAGGTCACCTACCGAGGTCACGCGACCACGATTGGTCAGGACGTTGGTGCTCGTGACCTGGGTGATTGCACCACCACCAATACGAGCATTCTCACCCAGGTCCATGTTGGCGGCGGCGAGGGTCATGTCGCCCAGGCTGCTGACCCGGCCGTTGCCGCTGTAGCCGCCGGTCAGGGTCAGCTTGAGGGTGCCGTCACTGGCCAGCAGGCCTTCGTTGGTCCAGGTGTCGCCGGTGCCGGTGAGGCTTTGTGCGCCGAGCAATTGGCCGCTGGCGGTCTGGATGAATTGGCCAATGTCTAAGTTCAGTCGTCCGGCCTGGATCACACTGCTGTTGGTCCAGCTTGCCGCCTTGATGTCCAGTTGGCCGTTGGTGACGAAGCTGCCGCCGGCCCGGGTAACCTGGTCGGAGGTCAGGTCGAACGTACCGGTGCCGGTGTGCACGATGCGCCCGCCGTTGTTGTCCAGACCTCCGGCTTGCAGGTTCAGGTGTTCGTTGGCACTTTCCAGTACACCGAAGCGGTTATCGAACAGGCCCGAGACATCGATGTCGGTCGTCCCCGTACGGCCCATAGCCCGCAGGTTACCGCCGACGTTGTTGAGGGTTTGCGCAGCAAGGCGCAGGGCGTCGTCGCTTTCGATCACGCCGAAGCGGTTGCTCAGGGTGCCCGTCAGGCCGAAGTCGATGCTGCGTGCGCCGACCTTGCCGCCATTGTCGGCAGCCGTGCCCTGGTTATCGAAATCCTGGGCCGTGATCTTAAGCAAAGTATCGGCGTACACACCGCCGCCCTGGTTGTTCAGGGTGCTGGTGACGATGCGGTTTTCACCGCCCAGTGCCGACAGGTGCCCCAGTTGGTTGAGCAACGCGCCCTTGGCGTCGATGTCCAGCGATTGCGCCTGGGTGATACCGCTGCCGTTGTCGAACAAGCCAGTGACCAGTTTGATCCAGCCCTTGCCGCTGTTGAGTACACCGCCAGCGGTGTTGGTCACACTGGCCGTTTCCAGGTCCAGGTTGCCACTGAAGCTGTCGACCCGGCCGCCCTGGTTGTTCAGGGCGCCACTGAGACGCAGCAGGTTGTCGGTCTGGCTTTGCAGCGTGCCCTTCTGGTTATTGAGGGTTCGAGCGGCAAGATCAAGCTTGCCCTTCTGGCTGAAGATCAGGCCGTCTTGCTGGTTGTTGATGTCACCGGCCAACAGTTTGATCACCAAGTCCTTCTGGCTGGCGAGCGTGCCTTTGGCGCTGTTATTCAGGTCGCCGTTGGCGAGGTTCAGGTCAAGCCGGTCCTGGCTGACCAATTGGCCGCCACGGTTATCCAGGCTGGCGGCATTCAACAGCAGCGCCGCGCCACTGGCCAGACGAGCGTTATTGGCGTTGATCAGCACACCACTGAGGGTGCCTTCCAGGGTGCCCTGGCTGATCAATTGACCGGTGCTGTTGTCCAGGCTTTGGCCGATCAAGGTGATGTTGGCGGCGCTGATCTGGCCACCACGGTTGAGGATTTCGCTCTGGGCGTTGTTGAAGCCCAAGTGTTGACCGGCGGAAATCAACCCGTTGTTGCTGTTGTCCAGGCGACCAGCAACGGTGAGGCCAACATCTGCCTGGCCTGAGATGATCCCTTGATCATTGTTCAGGCTGGCTGCGCTGATGATTTGTTTGCCCTGACTGACCAGGGCACCCGCCGAGCGGTTATCCAACGCGCCGGTAAGCGTGGTTTGCAAGGTACCGCTCTTGCTCGACAAGGTGCCTTCGGCGCTGTTGTCCAGGCTACCACCGACAACGGTCAGACCATTCCAGCCAGAGATCAAACCCTTGCTGGCGTTAACCACTGCATCCGCTTCAAGTCGCAATTGATCGGCACTGAGGATGACCCCGCGATCACCGTTGTCGATACGCTTGGCGGCCACTGTGAATGCCGTCTGGCTGGAGATTTCGCCTTGTTCACGGTTGGTCAGGTTGGCCAGCCGTGCGAAGGTCAGCGGGCCTTTGGCACTGATCAAGCCTGCGCTGTTGTCGAGGTCACCACCTTGCAGGTCGAGGGTCACGGCGCGCTCACCGATCAAACGGCCCTGGCGCTGGATCAGTTTCTGGACGGTGAGTTTCAAGTCGCCCTTGGACGAAATTTCCCCGTCCAGGCTTGAGTCCACACGCTGCCCCACCAAGGTGAGATCGCTTTGACTGTTGATCAGGCCCGCACGGTTGTCGAGGTTGGCGACGGTCAGGTTCAAGGCTTGCTGGCTACCGATCACGCCGCTGCGGTTATCCACATCGGCAGCGTTCACCGTCAGGCTGCCATCGCTGACCAGTTGCCCGCCCTGGTGGTTATCCAGCGCGCCGGTGTTCAGGGTCTGAAGTGTGCCGGCCGAGAGGCGGCCCTTGTCGCTGTTGTTCAATGCGCCCGAGGTTGCAGTAAGGGCAGTGGCAGCGGAAATCAGCCCCTGGTTATGGTTGTCCACAACGCCGGTGACCTTCAGGTCAAGGGCACCACGGCTGGCGAGTGCACCACCGGCCTGGTTGTCCAGGCTATTGGCATCCACCTGCAAGAGGTTCTTCGCTGACAACACACCTTCGACGCTGTTATCCAGCGCCTTGGCAACGCGTACCTGCAGGCTGTCGCCACTGATGACTTTGCCGCCCCGGTTGTTCAGCGCATCGGTCACCAACAGGAACGATTGCGTGCTGGAAATCTCGCCGCCCTGGCTGTTGTCGACGCTGCCCAGGTTGTTCAACAGCAATTGGCCTGGGGTCGCAATCAGGCCGTGGTCGCGGTTGATCAATTGCCCATGGTTCAAGTCCAGGTCGATGCTGGTATTGCTGACCAGCTCGCCACGATCATGTTGGTTCAGCCCCGTCAGGGTTGCCTTGACGGTGGACTTGGCAAAGATCGAACCTTGTTGGCTGTTGTCCAGTTGCCCGGCATTGAGGGTGATTCCGGCGTCACTGCTGATGCTGCCTTGCCGGCTGTTGTCCAGACCGGCAGTGCGCACGTCAACCTGTTGCTTGGCGCTGATCACGCCGCCCTGGCTGTTGTTCAGCGCAGCGCTCACCAGCGTGGCCGTGCCATCGGCCAGCAGTTTGCCCGCCTGATTGTTCAGTTGGCCTTGAGTGGTGATCGACAGCGCGTTGGCGGCAGACAGAATGCCGCCCTGGCTGTTGTCCAACGTGCCAGCCTTGACCGTTAACGCGCCTTCACTGAGCAATGTGCCCTGGCCCTGGTTGAGCAGGTCACCGGTCAGGTTGATGTTCAGGTCTTTTTGGCTGGTGACGCGGCCACCCTGGCTGTTATCCAGTTGACCGCCGTTCAACACGAGGCTCTCGCGCCCCGCCAGCAGGCCTTTGCTCTGGTTGAGCAGGCGTTGCACCGTCAGGGTCAAGCCACTGTCACCAATCACCTTACCGGCGTTGTTGTTCAGTTGATCGGCCACCAGCAGCACTTTGGCCTGGCTGGATATTTCGCCTTGCTGGTTGAAGACCGTCTGGCTGCGCAGGTCAACGCCGTTGGTGGCGGCGATGAAACCGCCGTTGCGGTTGTCCACCGAGGTGCCGGTGAGGCTCAGTGCGCCTTCGCTGACGAGCTCACCCGCTTGTTGGTTGAGTACGCCGACAGTCGCCTGCAGGTCGCCCTTGGCGCTGATGCGGCCTGCGCCGTTTTCGAGTTGGTTGGCATTGAGCGTCAGCCGGCCATCGCTGCTTAGCCTGCCAGCGTTGCTGTTGTTCAGGCTGGCCAGTTCGACGCGGGTATCGGCCTTGCTGCTGATGACGCCTTTTTGGCTGTTGTCGAGGCTGCCACCGGTCAGGGTCAATGCCCCGTCAGCGATCACCAGACCGCCCTGATTGGACAGGCTATCGCCGTGTAGCGCCAGGGTCGTTTTACTCGACACCAGCCCCGCCTGGGCGTTGTTCAGTTGTCCGACGGAGACCTGCTGGGCGCCCTGGCTGATCAGGTTGCCTTCATTGTGATTGTCGAACAGCCCGGCGATGGTTGCAGTCAAATTGCCCTGGCTGGCGACGGAGCCTTTATCGCTGTTATCCAGGCTTGCGGCATGTAGCGTCAGCAGGCTGGTGGCGGAGAAAATTCCCAGCCGGTTATCAATCGCGCCGCTGGCGGTCACGTTGAGGTTGCTGCCCAGCACTTTGCCGGAACGGTTATCCAGAGTCGTGGCGGTAACGGTAGTTTGGCTGGCGGAGATTTCGCCCGCTCGGTTACTCAACTGCCCGGCTGTTACGCGGGCCTGCTCCTGGCTGGCCACTAAACCGTTGTCGTTGGTCAGTTGGCCGGCATTGAGCGTCAGGTCCTTGAGACCGATCACTCGACCGTTCTGGTTATCCAGCGCAGCCGTCACCGTGACATCAGCGTTGTTATCACTGTGCAGCAAGCCATTCGTGCGGTTATCCAGGCCAGTGGCACTGACCTTGAGCGAGTCCGTGCCGAGGACGCGGCCGCCACGGTTATCGACTTGGCCTGCGTTAACCACGGCTTTTGCACCGCTCAACGTACCGCCCTGGTTATCCAGGGTTTGTGCGGCGGTCACCGTCAGGGTGCGGCTGGCAACCACGCTTTGAGTATTTTTGAGGCTCGCCGCCGACAGGCTGACATCGCCGCTGGCATTGCGGCTTTCATCGGCATTGACGCCGGCTTCGATGATGCCGTTGTTGATCACCTGCCCGCTGCTGGCCAGGGTGATACTGTCCCGTGCGGCGAGGCTTTTCTGGTTGCTCAACCCCGAGGTGGCTTGCACATCGATGCGGGTACCGGCGTAGATCGCGCCCGTGGCGTCAAGCTGACCCGCCTTGACCACCACCGCTTCGCTGGCCTTGGCATTGGCCATGCTCAACCGCCCATTGGCATCGAGCTGAATATCCCCACCACTGGCCGCCAACGTCCCGTCCAGCTTCACGCCCACACCGGCTTCGGTGCCCACCAGCTTGATCGCACCGGCGTACATCCCGCCTAACGCCGACGAGTCAATCGCCAGTTCCGGCTTGGCGCTGCCGTCATCGGCACGCGCGGTGGCATTCAGGGTCTGGGCGTTGACGTCGTTACGACCAGCAATCACGGTCAAGTTGCGCGCATTGATCTGCGCGTTGATCTTCGCCGAGCGGGTGATGATTTCGAAGCGGTCGACGTTGCTGGCGTTCAGGCCCTGGCCGTCGATGGTCACGGCGCCGCCATCGACCTGGTAACGGTCCAGGCGGCCGTTATCGAGGATGGGTTTGCCGGTGGTCAGGGTGACGTTGGGGGTGTTGATGAAGCCGCAACCGTTGCAACTGATGCCGTAGGGGTTGGCGACGATGACCTTGGCCGACTGCCCCGCCACTTCGGTGTAGCCACGCAACTGGCTGGGGCTGCCGCCGTTGACTTCGTTGAGGATGATGTTGGCAGCGCGGCCCTGCAGGTTGGAGTTACCGAGGATGATCCCGCCCAACTGGGTCGACTGCGTGGTGGAGGTGGCGTTGTTGAGGATCAGCCCGTTGGCGCCGACGTTGTAGTCCTTGAACTGGTTGTGGGACAAGCCACTGCCATTGGGCGCCGCGATGTTAACGATCGGCACGCCATTGCCGGCCTGGCCGACGCTGGTGCCCGGTGCGCTGACCACAATGCCTTCGGCCTGGGCCAGCAATGGCTGCCAGAACAGCGCATTGGCCAGGATCAGGGCCAAGCCACGTTTGGGCAGGCCCAGGAACGCGTCACGGCTTTTCAGGGCAGCCGAAGGCTGGCGAACAAGGAAGGCAAACTGGCGAACATCCATTTCAAATTCTCGATGCAACGGGGCGTTGAATTACAGGAAAAAATCCATGCGGAAGTAGATCGGCGCTTCGCGTTCAAGCAGCGTGGCCGGTCGTTCCAGCGAGTGGGCAAAGGTCACACTGGTGCTGACGTATTGGCCACGGGCAAACAGCTCCAGCGAGTTGCTCGAGACCCGGCCGTGTAACTCGCCGTTGTAGCGCGCATTGCGAATCACGCCTTGGTCATAACCAACACTGGCGCCGTACTCACCGAACACCGGGCGCAGCCACTCCAGCGTCACCGGGCGACTCCAGCGCAGGTCGTTGCGCCAATAACTGCCACTGTCGCCACTCAGTTGCTGGTCCTTGTAGCCACGAATCGACGAGGAGCCGCCGAGGCTCATGCGCTGCGGGCTGAACAACACATCTTCACTGCGCTGCCCGGTGGCCAGGCTGGTGAAACTGAAGGACTCGCCCCACAGCTTGAACGGTTGCAGGTAGCTGACGGTGGCGGTGTATTTGCGGTAGCGCGCATCCGGCACGCCTGGGCCGGGGTTGTGATTGCCCTGGGCGTCGAACGCGCCGGTGCCGTTTTGCATGCCGACATCGAGGTTGACGAAGGCGCTGCCAATGCGGCGCCCGTGGTTGATGCCCACCTGCAACTCACTGAGGCGGTTGCTGCTCTCTTTGAGGTGGCTGTCGTTGATGTAGTTATTGGTGCGCAGATGGGCCAGGCCCACGTTGACCGAGGTTTTGCTCAGGGCGTCGCGATGGATCACCCGTTCGGCGCGCAATTGGTGGTTCTGGCTGTCGCCGGTTTGCTTGAAGTCAAAGCCGTCGCCCTGGGCCACCGAGCGGTAATCGCTCTGGTTGTAGCTGTAGCTGAAGTTCCACCAACCCCACGGCACGTTGTAGTAGAGCATGGCGTTTTTTGAGGTTTTCTGGTGGTCGCTGATCGCGTCGTGGCCGCCGCGCAGCACCAGTTGATCAGCCAGGCCGAGTGGGCTGTCCCATTCAAAGCCGGTGCCCCACTGCTGCTCGCCGGTGCTGCGCTGCCCATCGTTATTGCGCGACAGGCTGGCACGCCAGGGTTTTTGCGGGTTGTTTTTGACCAGCACCGTGCTGCCGCCCACTGCGCTGCCGGGCGCCAGTTCCATTTGCGCCTGGTTGGACGGCAACCGAT
Source organism: Pseudomonas sp. PA-5-4B (assembly GCF_021606215.1). Lineage (NCBI taxonomy): Bacteria > Pseudomonadati > Pseudomonadota > Gammaproteobacteria > Pseudomonadales > Pseudomonadaceae > Pseudomonas > Pseudomonas sp. PA-5-4B. The sequence continues at coordinate 58,547 of NZ_WKDB01000025.1, forward strand.
TGAGCTGATCGATGGCCTGCTCGACTTCTCGCAGGTTGAGCAAGTCGCCGGTGTGGCCGGGAAACGCCATGGCCAACTCGCGCTCGGACAGGGTGCTGTTGTCGGCGCCTTTAATCCCCTCCAGCTTGCCTTCCACCACTAATACTTGCAGACGACCGCTGGACAGGTCTTGTTGCGGCAAGTAGGCGCGGCTGGTGACCAGACCTTTGTCGATGTAAGAGTCGGTCACGCGCTTGAGCAATTCATTCAGCTGGGAAACCCCCAGGCACTGATTGAGATAAGGCTTGACCAGGCGCTCGCGCTCATCGACAGACAGGTTGTCGGCGCCCTTGAGTTCAATGTGCTGGATGGGGAAGCAACGGGTATCGACGGGGGTGGCGGGCGCCGCCGGTTTCAGCTCTTTGCCGGGCAGGTCCTTGAGTTCTTCAAGGCGCCGCTGTTGCTCTTCCAGCAGGCGGTTTTGCCGGTCGCGAATCAGGTCCTGGTCACCTGGATTGGTCGCGGCGAAGGCGCTGTTGTGAGCGCTGAGGCACAACACTGTCAGGCACAGTAATGGCCGAATCCATGGCGTGGACAAATGCATATTCGATCCGTCGATAATTGAAGGCGGAACGCTATCATCGAACTTTGAATATGCCAACATTCTGGCAATTTATAAAATAATCAGAATTAGAGATATAACTTATTGATATATATAAGAACAAAATATATTTTTGCATTTTTTGATATTTAATATTTCCGACAAACGGCAATAGACCCTGGCTTGACACTCTCAAAATAACGACTAATGAAATAGGAAATTTCCTAAATAATAGCGAAATTTTCTTAACGCCATAAATTAGCCACACCGCTCATGCGCCGCTTCTAGTGCTCCAACGCATACCGCCGACAATGGTTGAGATACCCCTGCTCATGGCTGCCCACCAACTGCACCACGCTGGTCCATAACCACGACGGCGCATCCAGCTGTTTGGAGCGGTTTTCCTGCAACACCGCCATCCACTCCTTGCGCGTATCGCGGTCCATCTGGCGGGCATGGGCGATGCCGACCACGCGGGCCAGGTAACCGGCGGCGTGCATGGCGTCGATCTCGCTCAGCTCATCGAGTTCCAGTTTCATGTCTTGAGGCAGCAGTTCCCGGATGAAGAAACCGTGATCGAGAAAACGTGTGGCCAGCATGCGCTCGCCCAGGCCCGGTGACAGCTGGCGGGCGCCTTCCACCACACGCCGGCCATTGTCGCGTGGCATCTTCGCGCGTGCCGCCCGGGGCGCGGCGGCGCCGACGGCTTCCTTGATGTCGATCAGGCAATATTCCTGGTCGTCCTTGTCGCCCACGCCCAACAAGGCTGCATAACGCAGCAAGCCGAGGGAGCTGCAGCCTTTGACCCAATAGGCCGAATCAAGCAATTGGACCTTGGCGTCTTTGGGCCGGCCTTTGAGCGAGGTCACCAACTGGTGGATTTCATCCGAGGCGCAAACACTTTGCAGCGCGCTCTTTTCCGCCCGTGACAATGACCAGAAGTGCTTGCCCAACGGAATCGTAGGCCGGGCATTTTCAATGCGTTCACGCGCCAGGTTTTTCCAGGTGCGTTCCACCGCGCTGCGCATGCCAGCCTTGACCTGGGAAGGACGCGGCGGCGCTTCATCGGGCTTGTCTTTGAAGGCTTGTTCGTAGCCCACCATCATTTCTTCCAGCATGCGTGCGGTGGTCACGCCCGGCAGGTCCGAGCCGCGTGCGGCGGTGGCCAACGACAGCGCCAGGCGCACCAGGTCATGGGCCGGGTTGCCGATCACGGTTTGGTCGAGGTCGCGGATATGCATGTCGATACGGCCCTTGGTATCACCCGTGGGGCCGAGGTTGCCCGCGTGGCAATCGCCGCAGATCCAGATCGCCGGGCCATGGGGCAAGCGGCGGCCGGGCTGGCTGTGCAGCCACTCGTAAAACTGCACCGTGCTGCCGCGCACATAAGCATGGGCCGAGCGCGCCATCTTCAGGTTGCGCAGTTGGATGAGGTGGGGCATGCGGGCAGAGGGGCGCGGAATTTTCATGGAAGCACTCGGTACGGGGTACGGTAGAGGCTGGCCCGTCACGAATGTTTCATTTTGTTTCAAGAATAAAAACTTCAAGCCTGGGCGCTGTGCGCTTTCAACCAGCCTTTGAACGCGGCCATGGCCGAGGTTTCGGCCCGCGACTGCAAGCGCGTCAGCCAATAACTGCCGGTGCTGATGCCCACGCTGAACGGCTGGCGAATCACATCACTCTCCAGTTGCCGTGAGAACATCATCGCCGGTGCCAAGGCCACGCCGATGCCCTGCTGCGCGGCCTCCATCATCGCCAGGGACGAGTCGAACACGATGCTGCGCGGCACCGGCGTGTCGGCCGGCAGCCCGGCGGCCTGGAACCACAGGTTCCATTCATCGGCGCGGTAAGAGCGCAATAAGGTGTGCTTGAGCACGTCGTCCGGCGTATGCAATTGCTCGGCAATCTGCGGCACGCACAGCACGGTCAACGGCGCTTCAAGCAACTGGCAGGCGTCGGTGCCATGCCAGGCGCCAGCGCCGAAGCGGATCGCGTAGTCGAGGCCCTCGGCAGCAACGTCAACACGGTTGTTGTGGGTCGACAGGCGCAGGTCGATAAACGGGTAGCGGCTTTGAAAGTCCGGCAAACGCGGCAGCAACCAGCCGACGGCGAAGGTGCCCACCGCCCCGACGGTGAGCACTTCACGGTAATGGCCACCTTCGAACTGGCCTAAGGTAAGGGCAATCCGGTCGAAAGAGTCGCGCACGACCGGCAGCAGTGTTTCGCCTTCGCGGGTCAGCATCAGGCCGCGTGGCAGGCGCTTGAACAAGGTGACGTTCAACTGCGCCTCCAGGCTTTTGACCTGATGACTGACTGCCGCCTGGGTCACGCACAGTTCGATGGCCGCTCGGGTGAAGCTCAAATGCCGGGCGGAAGCTTCGAATGCGCGCAACGCATTGAGCGGTAAATGGGAGCGCAGCATGCATGACCCTAAATTAACTAATGGCTGATGCGAGATATCATCGTTTGCCCGCCGAACAAAATCCACCTAGATTTGCCCCGCCTGCGCAGGCCTTGATCGTCAGCACATCTTTTACATGGAAGCGAACCCGCATGAATCACACCTTACAAAAAATTCTGTTCAGCGCCCTGTTAATAGGCTCCGGTAGCTGCATGGCCGCCACCGACCTGCGCACGGTAGTCGATGCCAGCGTTGCGCCGCTGATGCAGCAACAAGGGATTCCCGGCCTGTCGGTCGCGGTGGTTAACCAAGGCAAGGTTCAATACTTTAACTACGGTGTTGCATCAAGGGAAACCAAACAGGCCGTTAACCAAGACACCCTGTTTGAAATCGGATCGATCAGCAAAACCTTTACCGCCACCCTCGGCGGCTACGCCCAGGCTACCGGTAAGCTCCAGCTCTCGGATACCGCCAGCCAGCACCTGCCAGCCCTGGCCGGTGGCGTATTCGATCACATCAGCCTGCTGCAACTGGCGACCTACACACCGGGTGGCCTGCCGTTGCAGTTTCCCGACGCGGCCGACAATGCCGGTGCCATGCTCGGTTATTTCCAGCACTGGAAACCCGCGTATGCGCCGGGCGAACAGCGTTTGTATTCCAACCCCAGCATCGGCTTGTTCGGCTACCTCGCGGCGCAAAGCCTGGGGCAGCCGTTTAACGTTGCCATGGAGAAAACCTTGCTGCCCAAGCTGGGCCTGACCAACACCCACGTCAGCGTGCCTGCGAGCAAAACCGCTCAATATGCGCAAGGCTATGACAAAAATCTGAAACCCATTCGCGTCAGCCCCGGCGCCCTGGACAGCGAAGCCTACGGTATCAAGACCAGCACCCAGGACCTCGCGCGCTATGTGATTGCCAACCTGCACCCCGAGACCCTGGAAAAACCGCTGCAACAAGCGATCTCCACCACTCACGCGGGTTACTACACCGTCAATGGCATGACCCAGGGCCTGGGCTGGGAACGCTACCCCTACCCGATCAAGCTGCAGGCCTTGCTGGAGGGCAACTCGACCGAAATGGCGATGCAGCCGCACAAGGTCAATTGGCTGACGCCGGCGCAGGCACAACCGGCCAACGTGCTGTACAACAAAACCGGCTCCACCGGCGGTTTTGGCGCGTATGTGGCTTACGTACCGAGCAAGGACATGGGTGTGGTGATTCTGGCTAACCGCAATTACCCGAATGCCGAGCGGGTTAAATTGGCTTATGCGATCTTGAATGCGATGGACAACTAAGGCCTGACAAGAATCAAAGGTGGGAGCTGGCTTGCCTGCGATGGCGGTATACCAGCCACTGGATAGGCTGACTGAACCACCGCTATCGCAGCATGGGTTTCTACGCAACTGCCGGCTAAAACAAAGTCTGCGGTACGCCGCTTGTTGTGGCGAGCAGGCTTGCCACAGGGGAACGGGGTGCCTTCGAACGTATGGCTATCGCAGGCAAGCCAGCTCCCACATTTTCAGACCGTGTTACATGCCCAGCCAGTGCGGCAGCGCCAGCGAGATAAACGGCAAGTACGTGACCATGATCAAAAATACCAACAAGATCATCAGCCACGGTAACGCTGCGCGAATCGTCTGCCCGAGGGTCAACCCGGTCACCGCCGAGGTCACAAACAGGTTCAACCCTACTGGCGGGTGCACCAGGCCGATTTCCATGTTGACCACCATCACAATCCCCAGGTGAATCGGGTCAATCCCCAGCTTCATGGCAATCGGGAAGAAGATCGGCGCCAGGATCAGCACAATCGCGGACGGCTCCATAAAGCTGCCGGCCACCAGCAACACCACGTTGACCATGATCAAAAAGCCAATCGGCGTGAGGCCTTCGGAGATCACCCAGGCGGTGATTTCCTGCGGGATCTGTTCGGTGGTCAGTACATGGGCGAAGAGCATGGCGTTGGCGATGATAAACATCAGCATGATCGCCAGGCGCCCGGATTCCAGCAGCACCTTGGGGCAATCGCGCAGCTTCATGTCCTTGTACACAAACAGCGCGACAAACGCCGAATACACCGCCGCCACGGCCGCCGCTTCCGTCGGCGTGAACATGCCGCTGTAGATGCCGCCGAGGATGATCACCAGCAACAGCAAGCCCCAGAACGCGCGACGTGCGCAGGTCAGCCACTCGCGGAAGGTCGCACGGGGCTGCGCCGGCAGCTTCTTGATGCGCGCGACGATGTAGATCGCGACCATCAGCATCAGGCCCAGCAGCAATCCTGGAATCACACCGGCCATGAACAGCTTGCCCACCGAGGTTTCGGTGGCTGCCGAGTACACCACCATCACAATCGACGGCGGGATCAGGATGCCCAGGGTGCCGGCGTTGCAGATGATCCCGGCGCCGAACTCCTTCGGGTAACCCGAGCGCACCATCCCCGCCACGGCAATCGAGCCCACTGCCGCCACCGTCGCCGGCGATGACCCGGACAGCGCCGCAAACAGCATGCACGCCAGCACCGCCGCAATCGCCAGGCCGCCTCGGATATGCCCGACACAGGCGTTGGCGAAGTCGATCAGCCGTTGCGCCACACCGCCAGTGGTCATGAACGCACCGGACAGCAGGAAGAATGGAATCGCCAGGAAGGTGTAGGCGTCGGAGGTTTCAAACAGCTTGATCGCCAGCGAACTCACCGAGTCCTGGCTGAACATCAGGATCGACACCGCGCCGGACAGCCCCAGGGAAATCGCGATCGGCACGCCGAGGAACATGAACACGAACAACAGCAAAAACAGACAGAGCACGGCCATCAGTGACGCTCCTCATGGCTGCCAGCCAGCTTACTGGCCTCCCCGGCCTCGTCGGCCAGCCCCAACCCGACCTGACGGTGGGTAAAGATGCGGTAGAAAATTTCCAGGTAGCGGATAAACACCAGGGCAAAACCGATGGGCACGATGATCACGATATCGCCCACGTCCACGCCGTATTGGTCGAGGTCTTCGGCGCCGATCTGCGCGGTCATCACCGCACTCACCCACTTGTAGCTGGCGACCATGAACAGCCCGGCGTAGGCCAGGCAACACAGGCACGCGAGCATGCCGAGCAGGCGTTGCACCGGGCGTTTGGTCAGCTTGACCAGCGCATCTACGCCAAGGTGGCCCGCGGTGCGCACGCCGTAGGAGATGCCGAAGAAAATCAGCCAGCCGAACATGGCCTTGGTCAGCGCCACGCTCCAGGTCATTTCCTGGGCCCAGGTCATGGTGTGGTCGCCCAGGGCACCGAAAAAGCTGCTGCTCCATGTCCACTTGTCAGACAGAGCAAAAAACAGGGTGTAGATGTTGTTGAGCATGACGTAGACGAATGTCACCAGGGTCATGGCGGCCAGCAGGAAGGCGATAAACCCTTCCTCCAGGTGCTCCCAGACGCGCCTTAGCGTTTGCATGGCAAAACCTCGCGAAGCGGGAATGATGTCGGGGTGGAAAGCGGAACAAACTGTGGAAGCGGACCTCTGTGGGAGCCGGGCTTGCCCGCGATGGGATCAACTCGGCGCTACAGATACACCGAGTTGCCTGCATCGCAGGCAAGCCAGCTCCCACATAAAGCCCTTTCCACAGTAGTTTTGGGTGGTCGCCCAATCACTGGTTGGAGGCGTCCGCCGCCTTGATCAAGTCGGCGCCGATCTCACCTTCGAACTTCTGCCACACCGGGCGCATGGCTTCGCGCCACAGTTGGCGTTGCTGCGGGGTCAGTTCGATGATTTCGCTGGTCTTGGCGTCGATGATCTTCTGCTTGGCCGACTGGTTCAGCGCTTCGGCCTGCTTGTTCACCTCGACGGTGACTTCGACCATGATCTGGTCCAGGGTGGTGCGCACATCCGGCGGCAGGCCGTTCCAGAACTTGGCGTTGGTGATCACCATGTAGTCGATCAGGCCATGGTTGGACTCGGTGAAGTACTTCTGCACCTCGTTGACCTTCTGGCTTTCATAATTGGACCAGGTGTTCTCGGTACCATTCACGGTGCCGGTCTGCAGGCCTTGATATACCTCGGCAAAGCTCATCTTGCGCGGGTTGGCGCGGATCGCCTTGAACTGCTCTTCAAGTACGCTGGAAGCCTGCACACGGAACTTCAGGCCACGGGCGTCCTTGGGTTCACGCAGTGCTTTGTTGGCCGAAAGCTGCTTGAGGCCATTGTGCCAATAGGCCAGGCCGAGGATGTTCTTGTCTTGCATCGAGGTCAGCAATGCCTTGCCCTGAGCAGCCTGGAAACGGTCGACGGCGGCCAGGTCGTTGAACAGGAACGGCAGGTCGTAGATCTGCACTTGCTTGGTGTACTGCTCGAACTTGGCCAGGGACGGCGCCAGCATCTGCACATCGCCCAACAACAACGCTTCCATCTCCTTGCCATCGCCGAACAGCGAGGAGTTGGGGTACACCTCGACCTTCACACGCCCCGGCAGCCGTTCTTCGGCGAGCTTCTTGAAGAGCAGCGCGCCCTGGCCTTTAGGCGTGTTTTCGGCAACCACGTGGGCGAACTTGATCACAATCGGGTCTGCCGCCTGGGCCAGGCCCGCGGCAAACAGAGTGGCGGCGCACAACAGCGCCCGAGAAAGCTTGAGCATGGGGAATCACCTTCTTATTGTTGTGTTATAGGGCAAGGTGCCTGATGTGGTGCGTGTAGTGAATTTCGAATTTTAGATACCTGCGTTCGGCCAGGCCGAACGCCATACTTCAGAACAATGAAGATCCAGTGTGGGAGCTGGCTTGCCTGCGATGGCGGTGTGTCAGGCAGTCGATTCATGGGCGGGTCCACCGCTATCGCAGGCAAGCCAGCTCCCACATTTTGCTCCCGGTTGTGTCAGTCAGAGTTGGCCGGCCAGGAGCCTTTGTGCGCGCAGCAACACCGGCGCATCCACCATCTGCCCATCCATCTGATAAGCCCCGGCCCCATGGGCACCCGCCTCTACCACGCGCTTGGCCCAGGCCAGGTCTTCAGCGCTGGGCGCCAGTGCGGCATGAATCACTGCCACCTGCTTGGGATGGATGCACAGCGCGCCGGCAAAGCCCATTTCATAGGCATGCCGGATCGAACGGCGCAGGCCTTCAGGGTCGTCGATGGCCGGGTGCACGCCGTCCAGTGGCGCCACCAAGCCAGCAGCACGGGAATGCACAATCAGCGCCAGGCGTGCCTGATCCAACGCAAACTGCGCAGCCGCAGAACCGCTGCACAGGTTCAAGTCCAGCGCCAGGTCCAGGCCGCCAAACGACAGGCGCTCGACCTGCGGCGCGTGGGCAATCTCAGCCACCGCCAGCAAGCCCTTGGCGCTTTCGATAATCGGCCATATCACCTTGCCAGCAGCCGCCACCACGGCCACCTGGGCGGCGCTCTCTACCTTGGGCAGCAGCACACCCGTCACATTGGCATGGGCTTTACAGAACGCAACATCCTCAAAATGCTCGGCATGCTCCGGCGCGTTGATGCGCACCCACACCTGAGCCTCTGGATGCGCTTGCAAGAACACCCCGAGGTTATCCCGCGCCTGGCGCTTGAGGGGTTCTTCAACCGCGTCTTCAAAATCCACAATCACCGCGTCGGCGCCACTGGCCAGCGCTTTGGAAAACCGCTCCGGGCGGCTGCCGGGCACAAACAAGGCCGAACGAACTATAGGCTTTGGCATCACTTGAATTCCTTATTAGATAACGCCGCGTGCGCGCAGGCCGTCGATGGTTTGCGCCGAAAACCCAAGCTGATCGAGGATGTCCTGGCTGTGCTGGCCCAAGGCGGGAACGGCGTCCATGCGCGGGGTAAACGCAGCATTACGCGCCGGCGGCAACAACGACGGCAGCGGCCCGGCCGGGCTCTGGACTTCACGCCAGCTGTCTCGCGCCTTGAGCTGCGGGTGGTCCCACACGCCTTGCATGTCGTTGACCCTGGCGCTGGCGATCTGCGCGTTTTCCAGGCGTTGGATCACGGCTTCAGCGTCCAACTGCGCGAAGCTGTCAACGATGATCTGGCGTAGCACGTCACGGTTGGCCGAGCGCTTGAAGTTGGCCGAGAAACGTTCATCGGTAGCCAGCTCAGGCGTGAGCAGCACTTTGTCGCAGAACGCCGCCCATTCGCGTTCGTTTTGCAAGCCGAGCATCACCGTGCCGCCGTCGCCGGTGGGAAACGGCCCATACGGGTAGATCGTCGAATGCGCCGCCCCGGCCCGTGGTGGCTGGGGCGCGCCGTCGAAGGCGTAATACATCGGGTAGCCCATCCACTCCACCAAGCTTTCGAGCATGCTCACATCGATGCGGCTGCCCTGCCCCGTCTTGCCGCGCAACAGCAGGGCCGAGAGGATGCCGCTGTAGGCGTACATGCCGGCGGAAATATCGGCGATCGAGCAACCGGCCTTGGCCATCTGATCTTCACCCGGGCCACCGGTTACCGATAAAAAACCGCCCTCGCTTTGGATCAGCAGGTCATAAGCTTTCTTTTTCTCGTAAGGCCCGCCTTCGCCATAGCCGGAAATATCGCAGACGATGAGCCGTGGAAAGCGCTCATGCAGCGCTTCAAACGACAGGCCCATGCGCGCCGCCGCGCCGGGTGCAAGGTTCTGCACCAGCACGTCGGCATCCGCCAGCAGGCGTTGGAGGATGTCGCCGGCCTCGTCCTGCTTGAGGTCCAGGGTCAGGCTTTCCTTGGAGCGGTTGGTCCACACAAAGTGCGAGGCCAGGCCGCGCACGCGCTCGTCATAGCCACGGGCAAAGTCACCGGCGCCGGGGCGTTCGATCTTGATCACACGGGCGCCGAGGTCCGCCAACTGGCGGGTGCAGAATGGCGCAGCAATCGCGTGTTCAAGGCTGATCACGGTGATGCCGTCCAGCGGTCGTTGATTAGTCATGACGCTTCCTCAAAGCCAGTGGGCCATGGACGCTGCACTGCGCAGGTTCCAGACCTTCTCGATCAGTGCATTGGCCTGCGCGGGTGTGCGCGCGCCGCTGAATTGGGTAAGGCGCCGGAATTTATCCGCCAGCTCCACCCGACTCAGGGTGTTACCAGGGTCGCCCTTGGGTTCATCGATGGCGCCCTGCAGCGTGCGGCCATCGAGCGTGGTGACGGTGACGCGGCCCAGCCAGCGCTGCGGGTAGGCGCCGTCAACTTCTGCGTCGGGGGTCATGCTGACCTTGTCGCGGAAAGCCGAGACGGCGGGGTCGGTCAGCGCTCGTTCGTGGAACTCGGTGAGCCCGGCTTTACCGTGCACGGCGATCAGGCCGAGCACGGTGCCCATGGAGAATTTGGCCTGGTGCACAGTGGCAGGCGTGGTCACGCGGCCCAGCACGTCGATGGCACCTTGATGGACACGCGTTTCAACCGTGGCGATATCTGCAGCGCACAGCCCTTCGCGCTGCATCAGATCCAGCAGCGCATCGGCGGCCGGATGGGTGTGACGGCACGAGGCGTGGAACTTGAAGGAGGTTTCCAGCAGCGCCCAGCGGCTGCCAAGGTCGGCCGATAACTTGCGAGGCTCGGCATCACTGGACATGCCTGCTGCCAAGCCTTGATCGCCTTCCAGAATATTGCGTGCGCCGGTGAGCCCGTCCGCCGTCAAATACGCCGCGAGCAAGCCATCCGCCGCCGCCTTGGCGGTGTGCAGTTGCTTGGAGTCGGCGGCATCGCGCAAAAACTCCCACAGCCCGGCGGCCTGGGTGCCGGCGCTGCCGAGCAGGTTGATGAACTGTTCCTGGTTAAAGTCCAGCAGTTTGCCCACGGCAACCGCCGCCGCCAGGGTGCCGACGGTGGCTGTGGTGTGGAAGATGCGGTAGTGGGACCGGCCCATGAATTCGCCGATGCGAATTCCGGCTTCATAACCGGCCACCGAGGCCAGCAGCAATTCACGGCCGGATTTGCCGAGGTCCTGGGCGGCAGCCAGCGCGGCCGGAAACACCACGGTCGCGGGGTGCAGCACCGAGCTGTTGTGCAGGTCATCCTGCTCCACCAGGTGTGAGGATGCGGCGTTCACCAGCGCCGCAAAATACGCGCTGGTGGTGCTGCCATTGACGATCACCTGGGCGGGACCGCTGTGGGGTCCCATTTTTTGTGCATAGCGTTCAAACAACGGGATCGGGTGCGCGCCCTTGCTTGCCAGCGCCGAGGCCAACCAGTCCAGATACAGGTCTTCGGTGCGTGCCAGTACCTTTTCCGGCAATTGTTCGTAGTTCAAGTCCGCAAGGAACCGGCACAGCGTTTGGGTATGGCTCATGCTCAGGCCCTCAGAAGCTGCGTGGCAGTTCGAGCAGGTGCTCGGCCACGTAGGACAGGATCAGGTTGGTGGAGATCGGCGCCACCTGGTACAGGCGTGTTTCGCGGAATTTGCGCTCTACGTCGTACTCACAGGCAAAGCCGAAACCGCCGTGGGTTTGCAGGCAGGCGTTGGCCGCTTCCCAGGACGCCTTGGCAGCCAGGTACTTGGCCATGTTGGCGCTGGCCCCGGCATTCTTGCCGCTGTCGTATTCTTCGCAGGCACGCCAGCGCATCAGGTCCGCCGCTTCGATTTCGATATGCGCCTCGGCAATCGGGAACTGCACACCCTGGTTCTGCCCGATCGGGCGGCCAAACACCACGCGGTCGCGGGCGTAGGCACTGGCCTTTTCGATAAACCAGCGACCGTCGCCGATGCACTCGGCGGCGATCAGGGTGCGTTCGGCGTTGAGGCCGTCGAGGATGTATTTAAAGCCTTTGCCCTCCTCGCCGATCAGGCTGTCGAGGGGTAGCTCCAGGTTGTCGAAAAACAGTTCGTTGGTTTCGTGGTTGACCATATTGGCGATGGGCTGCACGGTCAGGCCGTTGCCGATGGCTTCGCGCAGGTCGACCAGGAAGATCGACATGCCTTCAGACTTCTTCTTCACCTCGGCCAGCGGCGTGGTGCGCGCCAGCAGAATCATCAAGTCGGAATGCTGGATGCGCGAGATCCAGACCTTCTGGCCATTGATCACATATTTGTCACCACGCTTGATCGCCGTGGTTTTGATTTTGGTGGTGTCGGTGCCGGTGGTGGGCTCGGTCACACCCATCGATTGCAGGCGCAATTCGCCGCTGGCGAGCTTGGGCAGGTAGAAGCTTTTTTGCGCTTCGCTGCCGTGGCGCAGCAAGGTGAACATGTTGTACATCTGGCCGTGCACGGTGCCGGAGTTACCACCGCAACGGTTGACTTCTTCGAGGATCACCGAGGCTTCGGCCAGGCCCAGGCCAGAGCCGCCGTATTCTTCAGGGATCATCGCCGACAGCCAGCCGGCGTCGGTCAGGGCTTTGACAAAGGTTTCGGGGAAGCCTTTTTGTTCGTCGATCCTGCGCCAGTACGCCGCGTCGAACTCGGCGCACAAGGCGCGCACGCCTTCACGGATGGCATTGAGTTCTTCGTTGTCATTGGGGTTCATTAACGGCTCTCCGCCTGTTGTTCCTGGATTATTCGAAGTGGACCTGAGCGGTCTGCGCCAGGCCACCGGCGTTGCCCGCCCACAACTGCGCCACACCGGTTTCGGTCACGCGCCCACCGACCACAAATGGCTGCGGTGCAATCAGTGGGCGAACACCGCGATAGGCAAAACGGCGCAGGGTCGCGTCGGGATGGGCGCGGCAAAACGTGCGCAGGCTCAAGGTAGCGATCAGCGGGCCGTGCACCACCAGGCCTGAATAGCCTTCGGTGTCGGTGACATACGGGTAGTCGTAGTGGATGCGGTGGCCGTTGAAGGTCACGGCGCTGTAACGAAACAGCAGGGTTGGCGTGGGGCTGATCGATGCCTGCCATTCGCCTTCGGGCAAGGCGTCGCCACTGCCCTGTTTGGGCGGCGTCGGTTCGCGGTAAACGATGTCCTGTTCTTCGCGGATCGCCAGGCGACCGTCCTGGGAATAGTCATGACGCACGGTGACAAACAACAGCGAGCCGGTTCGCCCGGTCTTTTCTTCGACCTGGGTTATGGTCGACACGCGGGTCGCCGCCTCACCCGCGCGCAAGGCATGCACGAACTCGATGCGCCCACCGGCCCACATGCGATTGCGGTTATCAGCGGGCGGCAGGAACCCGCCACGGGCCGGGTGGCCGTCGGTGCCCAAGGCCGACTCCGGCAGCGGGTCCTGGAAAAAACACCACTGCCACAGCGGCGGCAAATCGGCGCCCTGTTCCGGCACAGCCTCGCCAAAGGTGGCGGCAATGCGTTTGAGCAGGTTAAGGCTCAGGTGGTCGTGGGCGGTCTCGCTTCGGCCGATCCAGTCAGTGGCGCTCATCGGGTGCAGGTCCTCGGGCAGTGAGTGTCTGCCCCGGATCATGCAAGCGCCTGCCCGTTCTGAGAATTTGCATTTCAATAAACCAGCGTTCGGTTATGCTGAACGCTAGCCATGAGTACCACTCCATCCCCTGTGGGAGCTGGCTTGTTGTGGCGAGGGAGCTTGCTCCCGTTGACTGCGCAGCAGTCTCCGGTTTTTTGGGGGCGCTTCGCACCCCAGCGCAAGCAAGCTTGCTCGCCACAACAAGCCAGCTCCCACACTTGAACCTCACCGTTGCCAAAATAGGGGTTTGCATGCATTTCGATCTCGCCGACCTGCGCCTGTTTATCCACATCGCCGAATCCCCCAGCCTCACCCAGGGCGCCAAGCGTGCGTTCCTCTCGCCGGCCGCTGCCAGTGCGCGGATCAAGGCGCTGGAAGGCCAGTTGGATACGCGCCTGCTGTACCGCGACAGCCGTGGCGTGGAGATCACTCCGGCGGGCGAACGGCTGCTGCACCATGCGCGCCTGATCATGCGCCAGGTGGACTACCTAAAAAGCGAGTTCACCCAATACGGCGTGGATTCGGCCGGGCATATCCGCATCTTCGCCAACACCACGGCGGTGACCGAGTTTCTGCCGGAGGTGCTGGCGGGCTTCCTGTCCCAGCGCCCGGGCGTGACCGTCGACCTGCAGGAGCGTTTATCCCGCGACATCGTACGTGGCGTGCTTGATGGCACCAGCGACATGGGCATCATTGCCGGGCCGGTAGAAGCGGCAGGTTTGCAGGTGTTGCACTTCAGCACCGATGAATTGGTCTTGATGGTGCCCGTGGGCCACCCATTGGCCGACCAGTCTTCGGTGACGCTGGAGCAAACCCTGGCCTACCAGCACATCGGCCTGCACGAAGGCAGCACATTGTTGAGTTTTTTGCGTGAACACGTCGATCGCCTGGGCAAGCAGTTGTCGCTGCGCATTCAGGTGTCGAGCTTCGAAGCGATCTGCCGAATGGTCGAGGCCGGCGTGGGCATCGGCATCATTCCCGAATCCGCCGCCGTGCGGCACAGCCGGACCATGCAGTTGGTGACGGTGAAGCTCGATGAGCCATGGGCGATTCGCGAACGCAGTATCCTGGTGCGCGAGCTTGAGGCATTGCCGGGCACCATTCGGGCGTTGATCGCCACCTTGATGCCGCAAAGCGCCTAAGCTCAACAGTCACCTTGCCCGAGGAGACTGATATGCAACTCGAAGGATCCTGCCATTGCGGCGCCGTAACATTCAGCCTGAACAGCCAGCATCCCTACCCGTACCAGCGTTGCTATTGCTCGATCTGCCGCAAGACCCAAGGCGGCGGCGGTTATGCGATCAACCTGGGCGGCGACGCCAAGAGTTTGAAGGTACGCGGGCGCAAGCTGATCTCGGTCTACCACGCCAGGCTCAAGCCCGAAGGCGCCAGCCGCGCGCATGCGAGCACTGCCGAACGGCATTTTTGCTCGCAATGCGGCAGCGCCTTGTGGCTGTTCAGCCCCGAATGGCCAGAGCTGATTCACCCGTTTGCTTCGGCCATCGACACGCCATTGCCGGTGCCGCCCGAGCACACGCACCTGATGCTCGGCTCGAAGGTGCCGTGGGTCGAAGTCAGTGTGCGCAAGGGCGATTTGCAGTTCGACGGGTACCCCGAAGAATCCATCGCCCAGTGGCATGAGCGTTTGGGGCTCGCGCGTTAACACTCTTTGACAGTTTCTCGACAAAGCTCTCAAAGATTGTTGGCCAGCATCGCCTTAGCATTCGAGCATCCAAACCACCATTCGGGTGCTCTTCATGTTTCGCACATTGCGCGGTATTCCGTTATGGGGTTGCCTGCTCGGCACGCTCGGCTGCCACGTGCAGCCGCCTGCCCCGCCCGCGATTCCCAAGGGCGATTACGGCGCGATCATCCGTTACCTGCAAGCGCGCATCCCCAAGGACCTGGCCCGCGAGAATGTGCCCGGTTTGTCGATTGCACTGGTCAATGGCCAGGAGCTGATCTGGGCGCGCGGCTTTGGCCTGGCCGACAAGGCCCAGGGTGTGCCGGTGACCGCCAACACGGCGTTTCGCGCCGGCGGCATTTCCAAACTACTGACAGCCACAGCGGCCATGCAGTTGGTCGACCAACAGCGCCTGGCCCTCGACGCGCCGATCCAGCAGACCTTGCGCGAATTCTACGTGCGTTCGCGCTTTCACACTGACCAGGCCGCCGCCGACCGCGACATCACCCTGCGCCGCCTGCTCAGCCATCAATCCGGCTTGCCCAGCGAGCACCTGCGCGACGTGCGCAGCACCTACGCCATGGGCCAGATGCCGATGCGGGTGTCGGGTGTATGGCTGAGCAGCCCGCCGGGCTCGCAGGTGGCGTATTCCAACCTCGGTTATTCGCTGGTCGGTGCGGCCATCGAGCGCAGCAGCGGCAAGAGTTTTGAAGCCCAACTGCAAAGCCGCCTGCTCAAGCCCCTGGAGATGAACCAGTCGAGTTTTGTCGGCACCGGCACGCAATTGAGCTTTCGCGCCCTGGGCTACGAAGACGGCGTGGCAAGTACCGATGCACAGGTGCGTGACCTTGCCGCCGGCGGCTTGTGGGCCAGCCCCAAAGACCTTAGCCATTATGTGCAGATGCTGTTTGCCCACGGCCTCTATAAGGGCAACCGTGTGCTTGAGAGCCCGTCGATTGATCAGATGTTCACCCAGCAAAACACCGGCAATGCCCTGGACTTCGATTGCCAGATGGGCCTGGGCTGGTTCCTGGCGCCCTGCGGCGATGAACCCGTCGCCCCCGGCGTGCGCACTTACCAGCACAGTGGCGGCGGCGATGATTTTGCCGCGCAGCTGAGCGTGCTGCCAGACCAGCAGTTGGCGGTGATCATCATGGCCAATGACAGCAACGCCGAAGAACTGGTCGCGCGCCTGGCCACCGAGACCCTGCGCCTGATGTTCCAGGCGCAAACCGGGCAGTCCGTGTGCGCCGACGACTGCCAGGCGCCCAGCCATGGGCTCAAGTTGCGCCAGGTGCCCGCCGCCGTCGACCGCAAGCGCCTGGCCGGGTTTTATGCCACGGCCTGGGGCGTATTCCGGGTCAAGGATGAGGGCGATCGACTGAGCGGTGAGCTGGCCGGGTTTGACTTCGAGTTGTTGCGCGACGAACACGGCTGGCTGCGCGCGCAGAAAAAAGTCCTTGGCTTTTGGCTCAAGGACTTGGGTGAGCTGGGCCGCGTGCAGCTGGACGTGGTCACGGTGCAGGGCCGCCAAGTACTCACGGCCCGCAGCCATGGCCAACGCCTGGCCATCGGCGAGCGCATCGACCCGCCGCCGCTGCCGCTGGCGTGGGCCAACACCATCGGCACCTACCAGGTGCTTAACACCCACGAACCCGACGCGCCGTTGAGCGGTATCAGCGTGCGCCTGGAAGAAGGCTTTCTGGTGATTCGCGGCCAATTGCACAACGAGCCGCTCACCGACTACATCCTGCTTCCCGTCGACAACGCCCACGCGGTGCTGGCCGGCAACGGCTACGGCCTGGGCGACACGGTAAGCCGCCAGGTAAACGGACTCAGCGCTTCGGGTTACTCCTTCAAACGCACGCAATCGCGAGATAAACCCTTGAGTTTCTGAACCTGGGCTGAAGCAAAAGCCATCATTGCGCACCAATACAATTTACCAACAGAACTGAACACCCCCTGCCGCTACGTTGGTGCTCGAACGCTTCATTCAATATCAACCGATCAGTGACATCGTGCATTGGCGCGCCGACCAACGCGCCCATCGCATGAATACCGCAGTATCCGTATTTAACCGGGGAACGACCATCAAGCCTCTTAACCGATCGCATGCCTTTCGATCGCTATGCGCACTCTCGTTAGTGTCAATGGCGCTTGCAGGATGCTCAACAGCCCCCCTGCCGGTATTGAAACCGTCTACACCGGAGCAATGGCGCAACGTCCAACCTTCTCTTGCGCCGCCCCAACCCGATCTGAACCAATGGTGGCATGCATTCAACGACCCCCAGCTCAATGCGTTGGTGGATCGTGCACTGCAAAACAACCTGAACGTCGCCGTAGCGGTGGAGCGCTTGCGCGCCATCCGGATTATGAGCCAGCACGCGCAGTCCCCTTACCTGCCCTCGCTGAGTATAAAAACCAAGGATGCCGTCAGCCCTGATACCAGTACTTCTTATTTCCTGATCGGCTTCGATTCGGTCTGGGAGTTGCCATTGTTTGGCATGCAACAAAGTGCCGAGCGCCTCGCCCAAGGGAACCAGGCATTGGCGGATAACAACCTGCGCACCCTACAAGTTTCGTTGGTGGCTGAAGTCAGCCGGCGCTGGATCGAATTGCGAGCAGCCCAACAAACGGAGCAGACTCTTGCAACCCTGCGCGAAGTTGGCCATGGAAAACTGGCACGGCTGCGCACCCGGGAACAGCTCGCACTGGCCTCCTGCGCAGACGTTGCCGCTGCACAGGCTGAACTGACCCTCGCTGAAATGGCGCTGACGCGTGTGCACCAGCGGACAAACCGCAGCGCGCAGCAGTTGGCGTTATTGTTGGGCCAGAGCGCGCCCGACCCTCTTTGGCTGCAACCGGGGCGGCTACCGACGCTCGGTGACTGGCAGCTCAATAGCGTTCCCACAGACCTGTTGCGCACCCGCCCGGAAATTGCCGGCGCCGAAGCCTCGGTGATTATCGCCGCCGGTGAGCTGGGCATGAGCCAGGCCGATATTTACCCGCACATCAGCTTCGGCACCTCACTGCAGTGGTCGCTCAATATCGCCAGCAACCGCAACAATACCCCCAATGGCAACAGCATCTTCTCGGCGGGCCCCGGCATCAGTATTCCCTTGTTCGACTGGGGCCTGCGCGTGGCGGCTGCGAAAGCCAAGGACCACCATCTGCAGGCCGCCGTCCTCGGGTATCGCCAAGCGGTGCTGGAGGGGGTTGCCGAAGTCGAAAACGCCTTGGGTGACCTGGAGCAATTACGTGCACGCGAACAATTGTCCCGCCAGGCCTATGCCGCCAGGCAAACCCAGCTTGGCGCACTGCAACAACGGGCAGCGTTGAAGCTCTTGAGTCCATTGGACCTGGTAGAAGCGCAGGTTCAGACACTGCATGCGCAGCAACAAGTCGACCGGGCCGGCGCCGAGCGTGCCATTGCCTACGTCGCACTCTACAAGGCACTCGGCGGCGCACCGTTGCCCAGCGCTGCACCTCAGACAGCCACACGCCATAAGGAGACTGACTGATGGTTGCGCTTGCACGCCTGACGCTGATCCATGAATGGCGGCGCTTCCTGCCAGCGATTATTGCAGTGGGCTTCGCAGGGCTGCTGCAACTGCTTCAGACCGCGTTGGTACTGGGTATCTTCAGCAGCGCCAGTGTGTACGTCACCGGCTCGCGCGCCGACCTTTGGGTGGGCTACCCCGGCACCCAAAGCGTCAACCTGGGTCGACCGATCGATGCCGGTGTAGAGATGCGTATACGCATGGACCCCGATGTCCTCAGGGTCGAGCCCTACCGCTGGGTGGATGCTGACTGGCGGGGTACCCGGGACACAGGTGGAGTCTCGGTATTTGTTTCTGGTATCGACGCAGACCCACAAGGTTTGATGTTCGCCCGCTTACTGCCCGGCTCGTTGCGGGCGCGCCTGAATGAACCGGGAGCGGTCATCGTTGACCGCGCCGACCTCGACAGCCTGGGCCTTGATCCTGGAAACGCGGCCACTATCAACGGCCACCGGGTGCATGTAGTCGGCGTCATCAGCGGATTACGCGCACTGGGTGGGGTTAACGTGATTGCATCGTTAGCCACGGCCCGCCAGCTGGATACGAGCGCCGATACAGATCGCATAACCTACTGGGTGGCCAAGGTCCGAGACCCCAGTCAGGCGGACGCGGTTGCAGCACGCATCGACGGCAGCCCGGCATTCGGCAAATACGCGGTGTGGACCGCAGCGCAGTTCAGCTACCGCTCGCAGATGCATTGGATGTTCGACACCGGGGCCGGCGCGGGTGTGTTGTTTTTGGCAGTGATCGTGTTCCTGGTAGGGGCGGTGATTACCAGCCAGACCCTGGTGGCGGCCGTGATTGGATCGATCCGCGAATACGCAACCCTTAACGCCCTCGGCGTCGGCGTCACGTCTCTGCGCAAAGTCGTGATGGAACAAGCGTTCTGGGTGGGCGCCCTGGGCTTGCTGGGCAGCACTGGGCTGACCGGTCTGTTCTTCGCCCTGGCGCATTACTACAACGTTCCGATGACTCTTTCCCCCGTCGCAGCCCTGGCCTGCCTGCTCTTGAACATGACCCTGGCCCTGGTTTCCGGCCTGGCCGCGATGCACTCATTGCGTCATGCCGACCCAGCAAGCCTTTTGAGATAGAACCCACGATGACCACATCCTTCACCCTGCATGCCACTGGCATCGGCAAGGCATTTGTATCAGGCCAGGTTATGACCCCTGTACTGCACGACATCACCCTGGCAATAAGGCCCGCGGAACTGACCCTGATCGCGGGGCCATCCGGTTGCGGAAAAAGCACGCTGCTGGCGATTCTCAGCGGCTTGCAGCAACCCGACCAAGGCCGTGTGGAGGCCCTCGGGCAAAGCCTGGGAACGCTTGCCCCACGGGCGCTGGAGCATTTTCGGCTGCATCACACGGGCTTCATATTCCAAGGCTTCAATCTGTTCCCGGCGCTGACGGCCTTGCAACAGGTCGAGTTGCCCCTGAGTTACCTCGGGCTCACTTCGCAGGAAGTGCGCAGGCGCGCGACTCAGGCTCTGGAAGATGTAGGCCTCGGTTCGCGCATGGCCTTGCGCCCGGCCGCGCTGTCCGGGGGAGAAAAACAACGGGTGGCTATCGCCCGCGCCGTGGCGAAGGCGCCCGAGTTGCTGTTCGCAGACGAACCCACCAGCGCCCTGGACGCGGCCAACGGCCAGATCGTGATCGATATCTTGCACCGTATCGCCCGTGAACGCGGCACTACGGTGCTGTGCGTCAGCCACGACCCGCGTTTGATCAGCCACACCGACCGTGTATTGGCCATTGAAGACGGCCGCATCATCAGCGACTCCCACCATCACCTGCGGCCCGCCAGCCCTGCCGCCCCCCAGGAACACTGCGTATGAATGTCCGCTCCCTCTCCCCTTGGCTGACCCTGTTCAGTGCCTGTTTGCTCCTGAACGGCTGTTCACGGGAGGATACGCCGGCTCAAGCCACGGCCTCGTCGCCGACTTACCTGGCAGTGGCTCGCGGCCGCGTCGATGTCGAGGGTGGCCTGCTCAACCTGCAGTTTGCCCGCGATGGCGTGGTGGCCGAGATCAAAGTCAAAGAAGGTGATTCTGTAAAAAAAGGCCAACTGCTCGCCTCCCTGGACAGCGAACAGGCGCGCCTGGCCGTAAGTGCCGCGCTTGCCGACCAACAACAGGCTCAAGTGCACGCCAGGCACCTGCAAAGACAGTTCAACTTTGCCGACCAGAAAGCCACGCGCCTGTCAAAGGCGGCCGCGGCTGGAGCCGCAGATGGCCAGAGTGCCGATGATGCGCGCGAGGCCGCCGAGCAACTGCGCGACGCTATTGAAAAAAACCAAGGACACCTCGAAGCCGCCACAAGAACACTCACCGGTGCGCGCTACGAACTGACCCAGCGCAACCTCTATGCACCGGCGGATGCCGAAGTCGTGCGGC
Source organism: Pseudomonas sp. PA-5-4B (assembly GCF_021606215.1). Lineage (NCBI taxonomy): Bacteria > Pseudomonadati > Pseudomonadota > Gammaproteobacteria > Pseudomonadales > Pseudomonadaceae > Pseudomonas > Pseudomonas sp. PA-5-4B. Next base: position 79,473 of record NZ_WKDB01000025.1, read on the forward strand.
GCCTGACCCAACCTGGCGCTACCGTTTCATCGGAGTCAGGGCCTGCCTTCGTGTTGCTGCCGAACGAGGTACGCATCGTGCGAGCCGAGCTCAACGAGTCGTTTATTGCGCAGGTCCACGCCGGTATGAAAGCCGAAATATCGACCGAAAACGGCAACGACCAACCGTCGCTGTCCGGTCATGTGGTGCGTATCAGCTCCGTGCTGGGTAACAGCACGCTTGAAGGCGACCCACAGGCACGAGCCAATATGCGTACCGTGGAATGCATAGTAGCGTTCGAACAACCTGCACCTGCGTCACTGCGTGTGGGCCAGCGCATGCTGGTACGGTTCGGGGCACCTTAAAGCCTTTGGCGGCTGCCCGCGACCGCCGGCAACCGCCTACTCGCCATACGCCCACGTCATCCGAAACGACGCCCCGCCCCACTCCGAGTCCAGCACTTCAACCTGCCCGCCATGCCACTGGCTGACGCGTTTGACCAACGCCAGGCCCAAGCCAAAGCCGCCGGTGCGGCGATCGCGGCTGGCATCCAGGCGCAGGAAGGGTTCGAAGATTTTGGAACGGCCCTCCATCGGCACACCTGGGCCATCATCATTGACCCGCACTTCGTAACCATTGCCGAACTTGACCAGCGACACTTCTACACGGCGCTCGGCATAACGAATGGCATTGCGCAGCAGGTTGATCACTGCGCGCGCCATAAAGCGCGGCTCGATCTGGATAAAGTCGACGTCACAGGTGCGCAACGAGAGCTGCACACCCGCGGCTTCAGCTTCCAGGGCCACACTGCCGATCACACTATCGAGCCAGCTATGCGCTTCGATATTTTCCCGGGTGACCTGTGTGGCGCCGCGCTCCAGGCTGGCATAGGTCAACAACTCAGACACCATTTCTTCCAGTTCGCCAAGGTCGGCGTACATATCGGCGATCAATTCGCGGCTCTGGCGTGGGTCGGCCTGTTGCTTGAGTTGGTCCAGCTCAAACGACAAGCGCGCAATCGGTGTGCGCAACTCATGGGACACCGCGTTGGTCAGTTCACGCTGGTTGGCGATCAGGCTTTCGATACGCTCGGCCATCTGGTTGAAGTGCCCGGCCAGCTCACGCACGGTGGAACGGCGCGGCAGCAGGATGCGCGAGCCGAGGTCGTTATCGCCAAAACGCTGCGCGGCCAGGCGGATATGCTCCAGATCGCGCCAATGCGGGCGTACCCAAAAATACAGGACGATGGCCAGGCTCACACCCAGGAAGCCATAGGCCCACAGGTACAACCATTTGGGCTCTTCCGGCAGCTTGATCTGCAACAATTGCGGGCCGCCATCAATGGTGGTCAGGAACTCCATGAAGTCGCCGCGCACCACCAGTTGGCCGCCCGCCAACAGTTGCTGTTCGCGGTCATTGAGCGCCAGCGTGTCGCGCGGCACCAGCTTGAGGCGCAAACCATAATGGGGTTGCAGCTCAGCCAGGCGCGCATCGCGGGCCGCCCCCTGCACCGGGCGCAGTTGCTCGACCAGGCCATAGGCCGGCCCGCGCAAGGCTTCACGGTTATAAACCTCGTTGGCCTCGGGCAATAACTCATCGAAGGTGTAGTTGACCAGCCAGATTGCCCCGGCCAACCCCAGCGCCAGGATCACATACAGGCGCAGAAACAGGCGCAGCATCTAAACCTCCCACGCAAACGGATTGAACAGATATCCCTTGCCCCAGATGGTCTTGATGCACACCGGTTCGCGCGGGTTGTCATTGAGCTTGCTGCGCAATTTGCTGATGTATACGTCGACACTGCGGTTCAGGCCGTCGAAGGCAATACCGCGCATGCGGTTGAGAATGTCGTCGCGCGAAAGGATAGTCCCAGAGTGACTGGCCAGCAGCCACAGCAACTCAAACTCCATGGTGGTGAGGTCGATGGCCTCACCGCCCAGGCTGACGCCCCGGCAACTGCGATCAATCGACAAGCGGCCGAACTCCAGCGCACCGCGCACCGTGGGCTCCGGCACCTGGCGGCGCTGCAGCGCGCGCAGGCGGGCGAGCAATACCGGCGGCTTGATCGGTTTGATCACGTAGTCATCGGCGCCCGACTCCAGGCCCAGGATGTGGTCCAGGTCGTCTTCCTTGGCGGTGAGGATGACGATGGGCGTGTCGGACACGCTGCGAATTCCCCGGCACACGTGCAGCCCGCTCTGGCCCGGCAGCATCAGGTCGAGCACCACAATTTTCGGCTTGAAGTCGAGAAAGGCCGCCAGGGCCTCATCGCCCCGGTGCACCACGCGCACCTCGAAACCGTGTTGCGACAGGAAGTGCGCGATCAGCCCTGCCAGCTTTTCATCGTCCTCAACGAGCAGGACCTTGCCCAGACCCAGGTTTTCCATAAGTTCTCAGTGTGGATGCGCGGATTGAAGTTGGAGCATTATAGGTGGCAAGCTGGCCGACTTAAGCAACTGGCCATTACCGCCCGACGAAGCTTCATGCTTTTAAGAGTTTTTAACAAATAGCCTGCAATCTTTTACGCCACTAACAGGAGTTATATGCGCAAGGACTACCTGGCTTTTTTTATCTCGCTGTTCCTGTCGCGGCTGGCGGACCAGATTCTGTTATTTATCGTGCCGCTGATCGTATTCCAAACCACCAACAGTGTGTCGTGGGCTGGCTTGGCGTTTTTCGTCGAGTCACTGCCGCGTTACCTGGCGTTCCCGGTGTGCGGCGCATTGTGCGACAAGTTTTCGCCGGTGCGCATCCTGCATATCAGCCAGGTTTACCGCGCATTGGCGTGCGTGCTGGCGGTGGCGTTGTATGGCGTGTTCGACGGCATCTATTGGCTGGTGATCCTGTCGGCGCTGTGCGGCGTGTTGACGACCCAGGGCATCATGGCCCGCGAAGTGGTGATGCCGCATATCTTCAAGCATTACACCTATGCCAAGACCTTGTCCTACTCACAGATCGCCGACCAGAGCGGCCTGGTGCTGGGGCCACTGGTGGCGGCGCTGATGCTGGAGGTGTGGGCGTGGCCGTGGGTGGTGGCGGGCATTGCCGGGCTGTTTGTGCTGGCGGACCTGGCGATGTTGGTGTGGCAGCGCAACACCACGGTCAGTCTGGAGAGCTTTGAGCAACATCAGGATATCTGGCTGCAACCGCTGCGCATTGCCTTCGGGCATATCCGCAAACTGGCGGAACTGAAGCGGGTCATTGCCCTGGCGGTGGGCGTCAACCTGATCATCGGAGTCACGCTGGCGACGTCTGCGGCCATGGTCACTGGCCTGTTCGACGCCGGCAAAGATGCCTATGCGTTGTTGCAGGCTGCGGGCGCGGTGGTGACCATCGTTATTCTGTTTTACCTGGCGCGTTCCAGCCTGCCGTTGAAGCTGCTCGGCGGGCTGTCTTATTCAATGATCGCGGCGGGGGCACTGGTCATGGCCGTCAGCACTAACCTGTGGGCTTACACCCTGGGATTTTTACTGATCACCGGCTTCGACAAGATGTTCAACGTGTACATGCGCAGCACCCGCCAGCGGGTGATTCCGGTGCAGGACTTCGGCAAGACAGTCGGCGTGATTACGTTGCTCAACAACCTGGCGCAGCCGCTGGCGGGTCTGTTGATTGCCGTGCTGGCGGCGCCGTTGGGCACGCAAACGGTGATCCTGTTGTTGGCCGGGATCACCGCGCTGATCGGCGTGGCCGTCGCCTCAGGCTGGCACGCCACTGTGAAAGCGGAACTCGATGTCGGGTGACTCAATCAGTTCCTGCTCGGCGGCGCGCACCCGTTCTATCACCTGGGCGATGTCCTTGGCGTCGCCGTACTGGTAGGCAAGCTTCAGGTAACCCTGGAAGTGCCGGGCCTCGCTTTTGAGCAAACCGAAGTAGAACTTGCCGAGTTCTTCGTCCAAATGCGGCACCAGGGCTTCGAAACGCTCGCAACTGCGCGCCTCGATAAAGGCGCCGACCACCAGCGTGTCCACCAGCTTGACCGGCTCGTGGCTGCGCACAACCTTGCGCAAACCCGAGGCATAACGGCCGGCATGCAGTTGGCGCAGCTCGATCTTGCGCTTTTTGATCAGGCGCATGACCTGTTCGTGGTGCACCAGCTCTTCACGGGCCAGGCGCGACATCATGCTGATCAGGTCCACGTGGGCGTGGTACTTGGCGATCAGGCTGAGGGCGGTGCTCGCGGCTTTGAATTCGCAGTTCTTGTGGTCGATCAGCAGGGTGTGCTGATCGGCCAACGCGGCCTGGACCCAGGCGTCGGGGGTGCGGCAGCCGAGGAATTCGTGGATTTCGGGCAGGTTCATCGGGCTCACGGGCAAAAGGATCACAAAAGGCCGGCGATTATACCGACCCCGCCGCAGACCACCAGCTACTGGCCTTGATGTGCATCAACATGACGTCTGGCGGGCAGCAACTATAGTTGTTCCAGGCCCACCCTTTGGAGACCCCGACCATGCAAGCCATCCGCAGCATCCTGGTGGTTATCGAACCCGAGCATTCCGAAAGCCTGGCCCTCAAGCGCGCCAAGCTGATTGCCGGGGTCACCGGCGCGCACCTGCATTTGCTGGTGTGCGACAAAAAGCACGAGCATTCGGCGCTGCTCAGCCTGCTCAAGTCCGGCCTGCAGGAGGACGGCTACAGCGTGACCACCGAGCAGGCGTGGAATGACAGCCTGCATGAAACCATCATCGACGTGCAGCAGGCCGAAGGCTGTGGCCTGGTGATCAAGCAGCACTTCCCGGACAGCCCATTGAAAAAGGCCCTGCTGACGCCAGCAGACTGGAAACTGCTGCGCTACTGCCCTACGCCGGTGCTGCTGGTAAAAACCTCGACGCCCTGGGCCGGCAAGGTGGTGCTGGCGGCCATTGATGTGGGCAACACCGACAGCGAACACCAGGCACTGCACAACGCTATCGTCGACCATGGGTTCGATATTGCAAGCCTGGCCAAGGCCCAGTTGCATGTGATCAGCGCTCACCCGTCCCCCATGTTGTCAGCAGCAGACCCGACCTTCCAGCTCAAGGAAACTATCGAGGCGCGCTATCGCGAGCAATGCAAGGCGTTCCAGGCCGAGTTTGATATCGACGACACCCACTTGCACATCAACGAAGGCCCGGCGGATGTGTTGATCCCCTATGCCGCGCACACACTGCAAGCGGCGGTGACCATTATCGGCACAGTGGCGCGCACCGGGATTTCCGGCGCATTGATCGGCAATACGGCGGAGGTGGTGCTGGATGCGGTGGAAGGTGATGTGCTGGTACTTAAGCCGCAGGCGTTGATGGATCACCTGGAGGAGTTGGCCACCAAGGCCTGACATAGCCTCTTCAAACTATGGAGATCAAAGGTGGGAGCTGGCTTGCCTGCGATAGCGACCTTTGAGTCAAAACACCTTTGGCTGATCTGCCGCCATCGCAGGCAAGCCAGCTCCCACATTGACCTGCGCGGTCAGTGTCCCAGTGCGTCTCTCAGGAACCCCGGCGCGATATAGCGTTGGTAATGCGCCTCGGATAAGATAAAGAACTCACGATCGATGGCATCGCGCAGTTCCGGGAGTGCCCACTCACGAAACTCCGGCAGCAACACCATGCCATAGGCTTCAAGGTTGGAAATCACCCGCGCGCCTCGGGCGATCAACTGATAGGCCCAGCAGTACTCGGACTGGTGCGGCACGAAGCGAATCTTGCGCAGCTCAAGCTGCCCGCGCAGCATCTTGGGGTCGAAGACTTCCAGTTTGCCGGCCATCACTTGCACCAACAGTTGCTCCAACCGCAGCCATACCGCACGTTTTTCTTCTTCGTTATAGCCATTCCACTGAATCACCTCATGGTGGAAGCGCTTGCAACCGCGGCAGACGAGATCGCCGTAAACCGTGGAGCACAGGCCGACGCAGGGGGTCTTGATGGCTTGGTTGGACATGGGCAATGCACACAAATCAGCGAAACAGTGCGCCATGTTAGCCCTTTGTCTAAGGTTGATCACCCAGCAAACTTGGCTAGATAACTTACCTTTAGATTTTTTTTGCCGTAGAATCATCCGGCCTTGTAAGGCGCCAATAATCCGCTGGAAGCTGTTTTCAAAGCGTCACGAGCACAGTCGTTCCTTCAGAACGGTGTTGGCGCAGGTTCGACCCGGTAGGTCAGAGCCCGCGCCAACCCTCATCAGCTCCGTTCTGCAGGCGTAAAACTTTGAAAGCAGCTTCTGTGAGGAATGCCGGCAGCGCTGGCTTTGCGGCCCAAAAAGCCCCCGAGCGCATGCGTGCCGTTCATTTCTGGATGAGCGTCCCGTGGGACCACTGATGAGGGTAATAACTGTGCTTGAAGCCTACCGCAAACATATCGAAGAGCGTGCAGCACTGGGTATCGTTCCCCAGCCGCTTAACGCCGAACAAACCGCAGGCCTGGTCGAGCTGCTGAAGAATCCTCCGGCTGGCGAAGAAGAATTTCTCGTTGACCTGATCACCAACCGCATTCCACCAGGCGTTGACGAGGCTGCCTACGTCAAGGCCGGTTTCCTGTCCGCCCTGGCCAAGGGCGAAGTCACTTCTCCCCTGATCGACAAGAAACGCGCGGTTGAACTGCTTGGCACCATGCAAGGCGGCTACAACATCGTGACGTTGGTCGAGCTGCTGGACGACGCCGAGCTGGCCCCTGTCGCGGCCGCCCAACTCAAGCACACCCTGCTGATGTTCGATGCGTTCCACGACGTGGCCGAAAAAGCCAAGAACGGCAACGAGCACGCCAAAGGCGTGATCCAGTCCTGGGCTGACGGCGAGTGGTTCCGCAACCGCCCAACCCTGGCCGACAAGATCAGCCTGCGCGTCTTCAAGGTCACCGGCGAAACCAACACCGACGACCTGTCCCCTGCCCCGGACGCCTGGTCCCGCCCTGACATCCCGCTGCACGCTCTGGCCATGCTGAAAATGGCGCGCGAAGGCATCGTGCCGGACGAGCAAGGCAAAACCGGTCCGATGAAGCAGATCGAAGAAATGCGCGGCCAAGGTTTCCCGATCGCCTACGTCGGCGACGTGGTGGGTACCGGTTCGTCGCGTAAATCGGCAACCAACTCGGTACTGTGGTTCTTCGGCGACGACGTACCTTACGTGCCGAACAAGCGCGCCGGCGGCTTCTGCTTCGGCAGCAAGATCGCTCCTATCTTCTACAACACCATGGAAGATGCTGGCGCACTGCCAATCGAATTCGACGTCACCAACATGAACATGGGCGACGTGATCGACCTGTACCCGCATGCTGGCAAAGTCTGCAAACACGGCACCGACGAAGTCCTGACCACCTTCGAAATGAAGACCCCGGTTCTGTTGGACGAAGTTCGCGCCGGCGGCCGTATCCCGCTGATCATCGGTCGCGGCCTGACCGACAAGGCGCGTGCTGAACTGGGCCTTGGCCCTACCGACCTGTTCAAACTGCCTGAAGCACCTGTCGACACCGGCAAAGGCTTCACCCTGGCACAGAAAATGGTCGGCAAGGCCTGCGGTCTGCCAGAAGGCAAAGGCGTTCGTCCTGGCACCTACTGCGAACCGAAGATGACCACCGTAGGTTCCCAGGACACCACCGGTCCAATGACCCGTGATGAACTCAAGGACCTGGCGTGCCTGGGCTTCTCGACCGATCTGGTAATGCAGTCCTTCTGCCACACCGCGGCCTACCCTAAGCCGATCGACGTGACCACCCACCACACCCTGCCTGACTTCATCATGACCCGTGGCGGTGTTTCGCTGCGTCCAGGCGACGGCATCATCCACAGCTGGCTGAACCGTATGCTGCTGCCGGATACCGTCGGTACCGGTGGTGACTCCCACACCCGTTTCCCGATGGGCATCTCGTTCCCGGCCGGTTCCGGTCTGGTCGCGTTCGCCGCAGCCACTGGCGTAATGCCACTGGACATGCCGGAATCGATCCTGGTGCGCTTCAAAGGCAAAATGAAACCTGGCATCACCCTGCGTGACCTGGTTCATGCCATTCCTTACTACGCGATCCAGGCTGGCCTGCTGACCGTAGAGAAGAAAGGCAAGAAGAACGCCTTCTCCGGCCGCATCCTGGAAATCGAAGGCCTGAACGACCTGACGCTGGAACAAGCCTTTGAGCTGTCCGACGCCTCGGCTGAACGTTCGGCTGCCGGTTGCACCATCAAGCTGTCCAAGGACTCCGTCACCGAGTACCTGAACTCCAACATCACCCTGCTGCGCTGGATGATCGGCGAAGGCTACGGCGATGCACGCACCCTGGAACGTCGCGCCCAAGCGATGGAAGCCTGGGTTGCCAACCCGGAGCTGATGGAAGCCGATGCCGACGCCGAATACGCCGAAATCATCGAGATCGACCTGGCCGAAATCAACGAGCCGATCCTCTGCGCACCGAACGACCCGGACGACGCCCGTCTGTTGTCCAGTGTTGCCGGCGAGAAGATCGACGAAGTGTTCATCGGTTCGTGCATGACCAACATCGGTCACTTCCGCGCTGCCGGTAAGCTGCTGGAGCAGGTCAAGGGTCAGCTGCCAACCCGTCTGTGGCTGTCGCCGCCGACCAAGATGGACGCTCACCAACTGACCGAAGAAGGCTACTACGGCATCTATGGCAAGGCTGGCGCGCGCATGGAAATGCCGGGCTGCTCGCTGTGCATGGGTAACCAGGCACGTGTAGAGCCGAACTCGACTGTCGTATCGACTTCGACCCGTAACTTCCCGAACCGTCTGGGTGATGGCGCGAACGTCTACCTGGCTTCGGCAGAACTGGCGGCAGTTGCCTCCACGCTGGGTCGCCTGCCGACCGTCGAAGAGTACATGGGTTACGCAGCGAAACTGGACACCATGGCCAGCGACGTTTACCGCTACCTGAACTTCGACCAGATCGCCGAGTTCCGCAAAATCGCAGCAAGCGCCAACATCCCGGTGATTCAAGCCTAAGATGTTGTGATTTAAAAAACGCCGCGCATCGCAAGATGCGCGGCTTTTTTTTATGCCTGGAATAGGATATTCGTCACACTGATAAACAATTGTGGGGGCTGGCTTGACTGCTGTGGCGGGCTTTTTGTGTTGTTTTGTGTACATATCCGTTGCTGCGGTAACGGCTACTTAGGGTTCCGCCCTTACGGCGGGTCACTTTTGTAAAGACACAAAAGTAACCAAAAAGTCTTCGCCCCACCACTCGGCACCTCGCTTAGGCTCGGTGTGCCAGAACGAAGGCTTGAATCCGTGGGCCGCCGCGATGGGCCATCCTTGGCCCAGCGCGGCTAACCCGGCGTCCTGCCGGGTTACC
>NZ_WKDB01000026.1:0-81687 GCF_021606215.1 Pseudomonas sp. PA-5-4B
AGGTAGGCCCATAGCCCAAAGACCCAGCCGCTGGCACCGACGTGTACGCCGGTAAACCCGAACAGCCAGACCAGCGAACCGCCCAGCAGGATAATAATCGCGCTGACGGTTATGAAACGGTTGAGCCCTTCAGCCATGACCAGGGTGCCCAGCACTACAAACGCAATCAGGTTTGCGCCCAGGTGGGCAAAGGAGGCGTGCAGAAACGGTGAGGTGAGGATGCCGAACAGGCCCTGCACGGTCCTCGGGATCAGACCGAATGCCATGAGGCTGTAACCGGTGGCGACATTGAGCAGTTGCAGCGCGACCATGAACACGGCCAGGCCTGCGATTGTCTTGAAACCCTTCAGGGCGTCCATCCTGACCTCGACGTAAAAAGGGCACAGTCAATGCCCGCCCGCTTAGAAAGAACACGGTCACTGTGGCGAGGGAGCTTGCTCCCGCTGGGCTGCGCAGCGGCCCTAAAAATGGGACTGCTACGCAGTCCAGCGGGAGCAAGCTCCCTCGCCACGGGTCGGGCAGTGGAAGCGCTACTCGGCCGACTTTTGCTTCAGACGCTCCAGAATCGCATTAGCGCTGCCGGTGTCCGGGGTGATGCCGGCTTCGCGCAGTTTGCGTTCCAGGTCAGTACCGGTCGATGCCTCGGCCAGTTCATCCTGGGCTTGCAGCTCAGCGGCACGTTGCTGCTGCTTGGCTTGCAGGCGGTTAAGCGTACCCACCGCAGTCTCCAGCTTGCCGTTGGCGCCGCCGCTGGCGACGGACGCGCTGACCTGGGCCTTTTGCACGCTTTCGCGGGCCTTGGCCATGTCCACTTGCTGGCGCAGGCTTTTGATCCGGCTTTCGGCCTTGGTGATGTCCTTGCGCATGCTGTCGGCGTAGCCACCGAACTCGGCGGTCTGCTTTTGCTCGGCGTCGCGTTCGTTGGTCAGGGTCGAAATGGCTTCGGCCACTTCCAGGGCCAGGTCTTCACGGTTGGCCTGGATAGCGGCCATCGCCTTGGATTCCAGGTCTTTGATCTTGGCGTCGTACTCGCCTACGCGATCCGCTGCCAGCTTGTGCTTGGCCATGATGCTCACCAGCTCACGCTTGGCGTTGGCCAATGCTGTGTCGGCGTCGCGAATTTCTTGATCAAGGATGCGCAGGGCCTGTTGGTCGACGATCGATTCGCCGACTTCGCTGGCACCGCCACGCAGCGCGGTGAACAATTTGCTCCAGATGGACTGAGTCATTGGATACTCCCGAATACTTAATTGAAGAAACGTTCGAAGGCTTCGCTGGCGCGCTGCACGTTATCGACCAGGGTTTTCACCTCGGTCACGATGTTGGTCAGGCTGGAGTCGGAACTCAGCGCACCAAACATGTTGTAAACAACCTGCCCGTTCGGCATGGACTCGATACCGATCGACGACAACGGGAACATCTCCCGGCTGCGCAGCACGGCGTCATTGAAGGCGGTTACGTCGTTGATGGACTCGACGTCGACCAGCACGGTATCGACGATGATCTGCTCGCCCACCACCGCGATGTAAATCGGCAAGCCCCCGAAGTCGTTCATTTCCAGTTTGATGCTGGACTCGGAACCTTGAACCAGAGAAAGCGTAATGTCTTTGGCGACCACTTCGTCCAGGGCTTGCAGCGCGCTGAAGAGGCGGTCGATGTTCCAGTTGGTACCTGCGCTCATGAAATTCTCCGACATGAATGAGCCAGCCAGAATCGGTTGGCGAAGCTGTTTCTCCATTTGCTTGAGCAGGCTTCGGTTTTCGGGAAGCACCCAAGTCTCGTGTTTCACATAACCGGCGGCCGCCAGCCCCGCGCGCATCTGCTTCATGTAAAAGCTCGACGGCTTTTTAACCGGCGGTTTCAAGCGCTCTCCCTTGCGGCTTGCTGAATCGGTATCGGGCTCTGCGGGCGGGCTCGATGGAGAGCTGCTTTTCATGGTACTGGCCTCGTTGTGAAAATCTCACGCGTGAGAAAATCTACAGGCAATTTTTGCAATGCTCAATAGCTCACGCGTGAGATTTTTTGTCTCACTTTTTCCCGCACCACCCAGCAGCGCCCATCGCTCAAGGCTGAGGCTCGATTGTTCCAACCTGATGAACGGTTAAATGCCGTTGTTGGCGCGCCCACACTTGCCTCGCCACGCTCTAGCGCAAGCGCACCGTGCCCACCGGGCTTTTTTTCGGGCACGGGCCTTACTGCATAAATGTTCCGAAATCACCTTGGCGTTGTGAATTGTTGTGAAGGCGTTGCGAATCAGCCAAAACTCCGTGCTAAGTTCCGTAACGTAGTTCCGTGACGTTGCGATTCACAGCATTCATACACAGCGGCCACCCAACTAAGGCCGCCCTCTTGTTATCAAATAAACAGCCTCGGGTAGTTAACCAGGAAGTTGTACGGCCCTGCGCGCCTTAAAAATAGCCGGGCCACACTTACATCAGGAGAATAACCATGGTAGCGAAGGTAGAAACGACCCCAAAGGACGCCGCGGTCACTAATAAGAGCTCTGTCGCTGCCTGGGAAAAGTCCGTCAAAAAAGCCGCCGCCGCGCCCAAAGATGAGTTGGGCAAAGGCCAGAAACGCCCCGAAGGTGACACCCGCTCGGCCCAGCAAATCATCGATGACACGCCCCTGCTTGCCCAACTGGGCAATCAAAGCGGGGTGAAGGACAACCTTAAAAAACAGGTCGGTGATTTTGATAAAGATGCGGATGCCGCCTATCGCGCCTCCAAGGTGCTGGAGCACGTGGAATACATCGACGAAGACGGCAAGCTCACCGATGGCAAGGAGGTCGGCAACCACAGCATCGACGGTTTCACCAAGGACGGCGAAGCCCGGCATGGCACCGAGGCGGGCCGTTTGCAGGACTTTGGCAAGTATGGGTATTCGAGCCTGCGCGGCGAAGTGGTCAAGTCGGACCTGGGCGACAAGCAGAAACGCCCCGACGGTGACACGCGTTCGGCCAAGGAGATTATCGACGCCACGCCCCTGCTGAAAAACCTCGGCAACCAGAGCGATGTGAAGGACAACCTCAAGAAGCAAGTGGGCGACTTCGAGAACGACGCCGACGCCGCGTACCGCGCTACCCAAGTGCTGGAACATGTGGTCAGCATCGATGAAAACGGCAAGTTGCTGACCGGTTATGACGCGCGCAATAAAGACAACGACAGCATTGATGGCTTCACCAAAGACAAAGAGGCCCGGCACGGTACCGAGGCCGGCCGCTTGCAAGATTTCGGCAAGTACGGCTACTCAAGCCTCAAGGGCGACCTGATGCACGTCAAGGACGCGACCCATACCGACAAGGCCGCGCCACCCGATGAGCCACAGGACGTGCAGGCCCTGCGCGACAAATACAACATCCCCACCTTCGGCGCCGAAGGGCTGATGGACATGGAGCTGCCCAACGACAAAACCGTGGGCGGCCAGACGGCCGAGAACTTTGTGCAGGGCATCCGCGATGACATCAAGAGCGGCAAGCTGACCGAGGACTCGGATGAAGCCAAGATCGTCAAGCTGATGGACGCCCAGGCCGCACTCGACAGTGGCTATGACCTGTACGGCTACGCCGAGAGTATCAACCTGGGCAGCGGCACTTACCGTGAAACGGATAAGACCCCGACTAAGTTGAACGGCAAGGACGTCAAGGAGATGGTCGACGAGGACAAACTCGCCAAAGAAATCTCCACACTCATGGGCAAAGAAGGCATTAAAGACCGTTACGATTCAGAACTTAAGAAAAGTGTCGGCAGCTTGTCGGAAGATCGTTTGAATGAAGTTCGCGAGCAAGTGTTCCCGGCATTGTTCAAAGACGGCACGCGTGATGCCAACTTGAACTTCGAAGACTATGTAATTGCCATGAATGACTCGGGCGACCCAAAGAAATCCGAAATGGCCGAGTTAGACGTAGACCGTTATTTTGAATCGCTGCGCATCCTCGAACCGGACAGTTACACCGCACGCCGTCAGACATTTGACCAGAACATGATGACGCACCAGCTCAACACCTACATGGAGAACCCCGACAAGGTTTCGCCGGAAAATGCCGAAAGTGGGTTGAAAGCCTCGTTCACGATGATCAAGGGCGGTATCAACGCCGTCCTCGGTGGCCTGGACAAGGGCGACAAAACCTACGACATGTACAAAAAGATGAAGGATGAGATCGACATCCTCGACGGCCATATCAAAGGGCTGACGCCGGCCGAAAACAAACAGATCGCAGCGGCCATTCGTCTCGCAGCCGCCAGCGGCGACCCGAAAGCCATCGACAAGGTGGTCGACACCCAGTTGAAGGGCTTGGGCGACAAACGCGAGGCGGCCGCCGGCTCCCTGAAGACAGTGTTGCACACCGCCAGTTCCACCGGCGGGCTGAGTGCCATGGCGGGCACCATGAACCTGGTCAGCGGCGCCCTGCAGCTCGCCAATGGCGGCGGCAACATGACCGACGACCAGAAAATCGCCGCCGCCAAAGACCTGGTCGCCGGCTTGAGCTTTACTAACGACTTCCTCAAGTTCGGTTCGAACATTGTGGAAACCCTGGGAGGCACTAAACCCTATGAACCTGACGTGGATAAAGACGGCAAAGGCCCGGCAAAAATCAAAGCCACTGAATGGCTGGGGCTGATCGACGAGAACCTGCCGGATATCTGGGGCAAGAAAGCCACCGAAAAATCCGACGCACTGGCTGCCTCCATCAGCACCCAGGTTAAAGAGTCGTCCGAAACCCTCAAGAAACTCGACGTGGGCAACCTGTCGGCCGATGAGGTCAAGGAGTACGACAACGCCGCCAAGTCCCTTGGCGAACACATGGGCGTCAAGGACATTCCCGGCAAAGGTTCTCCGGCGTCAAAATCCGAGATTGCGATCGCCTCCGGGCGCTCGTTCCTGCGCTTTATGGGCGGTGCCGGCCTGGATTTGACCGGCGGGGTGATGGACATCGTTTCCGGCGCACGCAAACTCAAAAATGCCAAGACCGCACTGGAAAAAACCGACGCAGCCTTCACCCTGGGCGGGGGTGCATCCGGTACCGGTATGGCCATTGCCAATACCATCGCGATGTTCGCCCCCAAAGGCGCTCACCTGGCTGGCAAACTGGCCGGTGATGTTGCCGCCACCGTGGTACGCGGGCTCGCCATCGGCGCCCGTATTGCTGGCCCGGTTTTCGCCGTGGCCGGTGTGATCTTCGGGGTGGCAGGCACCTTGATCGCAGAGGCGGTCGAGCATGCCAAAATGCAAAAGCTCACCGACTCCCAAGGCAAGTTCTTCAAAGACCTCGCCGCTGCCGGCGTGACCAGGGACGACTGGGGCGACAAGCTCGAATACGCGCGTTATGCCACCTATATGTACGGCGGTCGCGACACGCCGGACGACAAATCGATGTTCGAGTACCAGTCGGACGAATGGAAACACTTCAAGGAAACCGAAGACAAAAAAGGCAGCTCCCTGACGCGGCTGGCGCCCTACCTGCACAAGGACAGCGACCCCGACAGCAAGAACTTGTGGGAAAAATTCCTGGCCGGCGGCACCAGCTCCAGCGGCCCCCATGGCAGTGAACGGCATACCGATGACTGGCGGCCCTGGGGTAGCACGGACATGGACGCGGGCAAGCAGGAAAGGGCCTGACTTTATCCATTCAACGGTTGCAGCCTGCCTGATCGGCAGGCTGTAACGGTTAAACGCACCTAACCCGCCAGCTCCCGCTCAATCTGCTCAATGCTTGGCAAACTGGTTTGTAGCTCTGCCGGTAAAGATTCCACCAACTGATACTCCGCCACGCCGATCGGCCGGTTGTTGTCGCGCAATGCGTATTCAGCCACCACTTCATTTTTGCTCTTGCACAACAACAGGCCGATGGTGGGCCCGTCCTGCGGGTGTTTAAGCTGAGCATCCACTGCCGACAGGTAAAAACTCAGCTTGCCGAGGTGTTCGGGCTTGAACTTGCCTGTCTTGAGTTCGATCACTACGTAGCAGCGCAGCTTCAGGTGATAGAACAACAGGTCGACGAAAAACTCATCACCGCCTACATCCAGCAACACCTGCTGCCCAACAAAGGCGAAGCCGGCGCCCAGTTCAAGCAGGAAGTCGGTGACGTGCTTGATTAACGCGTTTTCTATATCGCGCTCCTGCGCATCCAAAGCCAGGCTGAGGAAGTCGAAGCGATAAGGATCCTTGAGCGATTCGCGCGCCAGGTCGGATTGGGGCTTGGGCAAATGGTGTTCAAAATTGCTGACGGCCTTGCCACTGCGCTCCAGCAGGCGATGCTCGATTTGCATCACGAGCGTGCTACGTGACCAGTTGTGTTCAATTGCCTGGGCGATGTACCACCGGCGCGTTTCGGGGCCGGGTGGTTTGTCTAGAAGCACCACATTGTGGCCCCACGGCAATTGTGCAGCAGCCTGTTGCACAAATTCGGCATTCGGCCACGCCTCGGCAAAAGCGCGCATATATTTGAGGTTGCGCGGCGAAAAGCCCTTCATCTTGGGGAAGGCCGCGCGCAAGTCTTGGGCAAGGCGATCAACCACCTTGCTGCCCCAACCCTGCGCGGCCTGGCGGGTCAGAATATCGTGGCCGATCTGCCAGTAAAGCAGCACCAGTTCGCGGTTCACCGCCAGCGTTGCTCGCTGCTGGGCCGTATGGATGCGCAGTTTAAGGTCGCTCAACCAGTCGCTGTAGCCCACAGGAGGCGTGATCAAGCCGATGGAGGTTTCGCTCATGCCCGTTTCACTCTTGACTGGAGAGGCACAGGCTAGTCAGTGGTTTTTACCGTCACAAGGGGCCGCGAGCGCTTCAGGAAGGGCCTTGCACAGATCACAGAAACGTCCTGCTGGCCTTTGCAAATCGACGCATTGCTGGGCCGTGCCTTGACTCTCCCCTATACAGCACACCCTACCCTGAAAGGCCCACTTTCAGGCTTCGGCACCATGACTCAGCGCATCCTGCTCATTCTCGGCCACCCCTCCAGCACCAGTTTCTGCTCAGCCGTCGCTGATACCTACATCCACGCGGCTACAATCGCCGGCCACGAGGTACGCGTCCTACGGCTAGGCGAACTGGCTTTCGACCCGGTCCTGCATAACGGCTATGCCCTGCCCCAAGCCTTGGAACCCGATTTGCTCAGCGCCCAAGCCGATATCCTCTGGGCGACTCATCTGGCGTGGGTTTTCCCGATCTGGTGGGGCGGCATCC
Organism: Pseudomonas sp. PA-5-4B; assembly: GCF_021606215.1. Taxonomy (NCBI): domain Bacteria; kingdom Pseudomonadati; phylum Pseudomonadota; class Gammaproteobacteria; order Pseudomonadales; family Pseudomonadaceae; genus Pseudomonas; species Pseudomonas sp. PA-5-4B. Next base: position 7,183 of record NZ_WKDB01000026.1, read on the forward strand.
CGGCATTGATGAAAGGCTTCATCGACCGTATTTTCCTACCCGGCTTTGCCTTCAAATACCGTAAGGGCAAGGCTTTCCCGGATAAGCTGCTGCAGGGCCGCACCGCCCATTTGTTGGTGACCCTGGACACGCCGCCGTGGTATTACCGCTGGGTCTATCGCATGCCGGGCATTCATCAGATGCGCAGCACGACCCTGGCCTTTTGCGGCATCAAGCCGACCAAGACGCTGATGTTCGGACCTGTACTGGGATCAACCGCAACGCAGCGCGACACGTGGCTCAAACAGGTCGGCGCACTATTTGAAAAAAGGAGTTTTCATGTACATCGGCAAAGCCGCGCAGTTGTCGGGCACGACCATCAAGGCGATTCGTCATTATGAAGCGATTGACCTGCTGCCAGCGCCACAGCGTGCAGGGCGTTATCGGGTTTACTCGGCGCAGAGTGTCGAGTTGCTGACGCTGATCAAATGCGCCCAGCAGTTGGGGTTCAAGCTCAAGGAGTTGCAGGGGATTTTGCACGGGCACGAGGGCGATGCGTTGCCTTGGGAAAGGGCAGACCAGGCCATCGCCAGCAAGAAGTGCGAACTGGCCGGGCAGATTGCCGGGCTGCAGAAAATGCAGGCCGGGTTGATGGCATTTGAAGCGCAGCTCAAGGACGCACAGGGGCAATACTGCGGTATGCGCTGAGCCGAATAAAATGCCTAATCGGCTCACGAAATGAGCCGAATAAGCATTTTATTCGGCTCAACGGCAGACCAGTGACAGCCCCGCTCATTTGCCCAGAATCCCCATGTCTGCTAGTGTCGCGCCGGTTTACCGTCTACCGGATTAGCCGCCATGGCCCGCAAAAAAGTTGCACTCGATTTCGAACAATCCCTCGCCGACCTGCAAACCCTGGTTGAGCGTCTGGAGAACGGCGAGTTGTCGCTGGAAGACTCGTTGACGGCGTTTGAGCAAGGCATCGGCCTGACGCGCGACTGCCAGAGCGCGTTGGCGCAGGCAGAGCAGAAGGTGCAGGTGTTGCTGGAGCGCGACGGGGAGTTGGCCGAAGAACCTTTCGATGCGGAACAGCCCGAATGATCGATGCGTATCAGGCCAGCAGCCAGGCCCGGGTCAATGCGGCGCTCGAACCTTTGTTCGTAGCGCCAGGCCCGGAGATGAAGCGCTTGTATGAAGCCATGCGCTACAGCGTGATGAACGGCGGCAAACGTGTGCGCCCGCTGCTGGCGTATGCGGCCTGTGAAGCCCTGGGTGCGCCGGCCGAGCACGCCAATGGCGCGGCGTGTGCGGTTGAGCTGATTCATGCCTATTCCCTGGTGCATGACGATTTACCGGCCATGGACGATGACGATCTGCGCCGCGGCCAGCCCACCACCCATAAAGCCTTTGACGAAGCCTACGCGATCCTCGCCGGTGACGGCTTGCAGAGCCTGGCGTTCAGCGCCTTGCTGGACCCGCGCCTGAACAGCGTGAATGCCGAGATCAGCCTGCGCATGGTCACGGCCCTGGCCTTGGCCGCAGGCCCGGCCGGTATGGTCGGCGGGCAGGCCATCGACATGGGTTCGGTCAGCCTCAAGCTCGACCAAAAAGCCCTCGAACATATGCACCGTCACAAGACCGGCGCGCTGATCGAAGCCGCCGTACACTTGGGCGCCCTGGCCAGTGGCCGCGCCGAAGCTGCGCAATTGGCGGCCCTGCAGACTTACTCCCGGGCCATCGGCCTGGCGTTTCAGGTGCAGGACGACATTCTCGACGTGGAAAGTGACACTGCCACCCTGGGCAAACGCCAAGGCGCGGATATCGCCCGGGACAAACCGACTTATCCAGCATTGCTGGGCCTTGATGCCGCCAAGGCTTACGCCCTGGAACTGCGCGACCAGGCCCTGGACGCCCTGCGACCTTTCGACGCGGCGGCCGAGCCACTGCGCGACCTGGCGCGGTATATCGTCGAACGCCGCCACTGATAACCGCGGCCTTTCGCGCCGCATATCGGCCAAGTTCGGCGCCCTGCGTGGGCAGTTTGCACCGCTTGAGGTAAACTGCCGCCTCTTCTATACCTATAACGATTCGCCTGATGCCCACGACGTTTCAAGAGATTCCCCGCAAGCGCCCGTCCACGCCCCTGCTCGACCGTGCTGTCACGCCGGTTGGCCTGCGTCGACTGGGTGAAGCCGAGCTGGAAACCCTGGCCGATGAGTTGCGCCTGGAATTGCTCTACACGGTCGGCCAGACCGGTGGGCATTTCGGTGCCGGGCTGGGCGTCATCGAGCTGACCATCGCCCTGCACTACGTGTTCGACACCCCGGACGACCGGCTGGTGTGGGACGTGGGCCATCAGGCGTATCCGCATAAAATCCTAACAGGCCGCCGCGAGCGCATGGGCAGCCTGCGCCAGAAGGACGGCCTGGCCGCCTTCCCGCGCCGCTCCGAAAGCGAGTACGACACCTTTGGCGTCGGCCACTCCAGCACCTCCATCAGCGCCGCGCTGGGCATGGCAATTGCCGCCCGCCTGCAAGGCAGCGATCGCAAGGCGATTGCGGTGATTGGTGATGGCGCGCTGACCGCCGGCATGGCCTTTGAAGCACTGAACCACGCGCCGGAAGTGGACGCCAACATGTTGGTGATCCTCAACGACAACGACATGTCGATTTCGCGCAATGTGGGTGGCCTGTCCAATTACCTGGCAAAAATCCTTTCGAGCCGCACCTACGCCAGCATGCGCGAAGGCAGCAAGAAGGTGCTCTCGCGCCTGCCCGGCGCGTGGGAAATTGCCCGGCGTACCGAAGAATATGCCAAGGGCATGCTGGTGCCCGGCACCCTGTTTGAAGAGCTGGGCTGGAATTACATCGGCCCGATCGACGGCCATGACCTGCCGACCCTGATCGCCACGCTGCGCAATATGCGTGACCTCAAGGGCCCGCAGTTCCTGCATATCGTCACCAAAAAAGGCAAAGGCTTCGCTCCGGCAGAAGTCGACCCGATTGGTTACCACGCCATCACCAAGCTCGAACCCCTGGATGCGCCCGCCGCTGCGCCGAAAAAAGCCAGCGGGCCGAAGTATTCCGGCGTGTTTGGCGAATGGCTGTGCGACATGGCCGCCGCCGACCCGCGCCTGGTGGGCATCACCCCAGCGATGAAGGAAGGCTCCGACCTGGTGGCATTCAGCGAGCGTTTCCCGCTGCGCTACTTCGATGTGGCAATTGCCGAGCAACACGCGGTGACCTTCGCCGCCGGCATGGCCTGTGAAGGCGCCAAGCCGGTGGTCGCGATCTACTCCACCTTCCTGCAACGCGGCTATGACCAACTTGTTCACGATGTGGCGGTGCAGAACCTCGACGTGCTGTTCGCCATCGACCGCGCAGGTTTGGTCGGCGAAGACGGCCCGACTCACGCCGGCAGCTTCGACTTGTCCTACCTGCGCTGCATCCCCGGCATGCTGGTGATGACCCCGAGCGACGAAAACGAACTGCGCAAGATGCTCAGCACCGGCCACCTGTACAACGGCCCGGCTGCCGTGCGCTACCCGCGCGGCAACGGCCCGAATGCGGTAATCGAGAAAAACCTCGAGCCGATCGAGATTGGCAAAGGCATCGTGCGCCGCCAGGGCAGCAAGGTCGCGTTTCTGGTGTTCGGCGTGCAAGTGGCCGAAGCCCTGAAGGTCGCCGAGAAAATCGACGCCACCGTGGTCGACATGCGCTTCGTCAAACCGCTGGATGAGACCTTAGTGCGTGAAATCGCCGCCAGCCATGAACTGCTGGTGACCGTCGAAGAAAACGCCATCATGGGTGGCGCCGGTGCGGCAGTCAGTGAGTTCCTGGCGCGGGAGAACATCCTCAAGTCGGTGCTGCACCTGGGCTTGCCGGATGTGTATGTGGAACACGCCAAACCGGCGCAGATGCTGGCCGAATGTGGCCTGGATGAGGCCGGGATCGAGGCTTCGGTGCGCGCGCGCATGGCGCTGCTGGGCCTGTAAAACACTCATAACATGTGGGAGCTGGCTTGCCAGCGATAGCATCACCTCGGTCTTACTGAAAAACCGTGGTGACCGCATCGCAGGCAAGCCAGCTCCCACATTGTTTTTGTATTGCTGCTCAATGCTATGGACAGCCCATGAATCGCCTTCGCTTTGCCCTGCCCCTGCTGTTGCTCCCCGCCACTGCCGTGCTGGCCGACAGCTTCGAGCGCGACGACGCCCTCAAACTCCCCAACGTGGTGATCAGCGCCAACCGCCAGGTGCAGGCGCGTAACGACAGCAGCGCCGCCAACAGCGTGTTTACCCGCGACGACATCGACCGCTTGCAGCCCACCAGCGTGAGCGACTTGCTCAGCCGTGTGCCCGGTGTGCAGGTGGCGCAAAGTGGTGGCCGTGGCAGCGTGACCAACGTGTATGTGCGCGGCACGTCCACCGCCCAGAGCCTGGTGTTGGTGGATGGCCAGCGCATCAGCAGCTCCACCACCGGCACCAGCAACCTGCAATACCTCAACATCGACCAGATCGAACGCGTAGAAGTGCTGCGCGGCTCGCGCTCGGCGATCTACGGCAGCGATGCGATTGGCGGGGTGATTCAGATCTTCACCCGGCGCAACACCGAGTCGGGCCTGCAACCGCGCCTGCACGTGGGCTTTGGCAGCAATCAGACGTGGGAGCGCAGCCTGGGACTGTCCGGCGGCGACCAGCAAACCCGCTTCAGCCTTGGCGCCAGCCTGGATGACACGGCGGGGATCAACCGCACACGCACGTCGTACCCGAGCGATGGCGACCACGATGCTTATCGCAACAAAGCCATCAGTTTCAGCCTGAGCCATGCCTTCACCGATGACATCGACGCTGGCGTGAATGTGCTGGATAACCGTGGCAAAAGCGAATTCGACAACCCTTTTGGTCGCTATGACTCGCTCACCTACCAGAGCTTCCAGCAAAAACCCTATACAGACTTCACCGTCAGCAGCGTCAGCAGCTATGTCGACGCGCGCATCAACGATGCGTGGAAGTCTCGCCTGGAGCTGGGTCACAGCGAAAACCGCGAAAAAACCCTGGATAAACTCAGCGACGACCGCAGTGTGTTCAACACCTACCGCGACTCGCTGACCTGGCAGAACGACTTGACCCTCAATGATCAGAACAGCCTGATCCTGGGCGGCGACTGGTACGAAGACCGGGTCAACAGCAGTACGGTGCTCGCCGAAGACAGCCGCTGGAACCGCGCCGCGTTTATCCAGCACCGCTTTGAAACACAGTATTTTTCCACCGAGCTGGGCCTGCGCCGCGACCAGAACCAGCAATTCGGCGGTCACACCAGCTGGAGCGGCACCCTGACCCTGCCGGTGAACCCGGATAACGACCTGTTGTTCAGTTACAGCGAAGGCTTCCGCGCACCGACCTTCAACGACCTTTATTACCCGGACGAATACGGCTTCAAAAACGCCAACCCAAACCTGAAACCCGAAACCTCCAAAAGCTATGAACTGCAATGGCGCAGCCAGCTCAGCGACACCAGCCGCCTGGAGGCGTCGCTGTACCGCACCGATATTCAGGACGCCATCGTGTTCGGCAGCGACGGCCCACAAAACGTCAGCTCGGCCCGCATCAATGGCTTCGAAGCAGCGCTCAAGCAAGAACTGTTCGGCTGGCAAGGCAGCCTTGGGCTGGCGATGATTGACCCACACGACCGCGACACTGGCCGCACATTGGCCCGCCGCGCCAGACGCACGGTGAGCCTGGACCTGGATCGCCAATTCGATCAGTTTGGCGTCGGCGCCAGCTGGCAAGCGGTAAGCAGCAGCTACGATGATCCGAAAAACCAGCAACGGTTGGGTGGTTACGGGTTGCTGGGGCTTCGCGCCAGTTGGGCGGTGAACCGTGAAGTAACATTGAACATGAAGGTCGATAACCTGCTGAACAAAGACTACAGCCGGGCGCTGTATCAGTATCAAGGCCAACAATACGGCTACCGGGAAGAAGGCCGGGCGCTGTTGTTCGGAGTGACCTGGACGCCGGAACTGTAACGCCAGCGCGCACTATCAATGGTCAGTACTGCCTCTTGATCCGCTCGTTAGACGTCAGGCCGCCTGCTGCCACCTGCTTGCTGCACGTTGAGTAGCCCCAGGCATTTGCCCAACCCTGGGAGGTGAACGAGACGAAATAGTCGGCTCTTTTACCATCGCGCTCCAACGCGTAATCAAAGCACTGGGAGGTGCCGCCACGGATCGAGGTGATTTTCGCAGGTTTCTGGATAGTGAGGAGGTCTTGCTGGGTGCTGTCCACCGTTGCGGTCCTGTCCACCACAGGGTGATTACCAAAGGTCCTCAGTTCGGAAATTCTTTGGGAAATATCGCACCCGCTTATAAGCGCCAATGCGAAAGCGGCGCCGGCCATCGCCAATAGATAACGCATGATGTGTCCTTGATCAGCTCGAATGGGAGAGCCGCGAAACTAGCACTCCTAGGCGGGTAGATCGCCAGGCAAAATCCGATGGTTTTGACAGACTAATCGCACCGCAGCAGACGAAAACACAGCGACTCTCAGCGCTGGGCAGCCATTGCCTGACAGAGCTTCGCGATGGCCTCAACCATCTGCCCGCTGGGCCGCTCCAGCCCCTTGTCGGGCACGACCTGCAAACGACCTTCAGCCACCGCCGCGATCTGAGGCCAGGCCTTCCACTCGTCGAGTTGCGCCTGATCACCCGCCAGGATCAGCTGGGGATTGCGCTGCAACACTGACTCGACGCTGACCTGCGGCGCGGGCAGCTTGAGGTCGGCAAACACGTTGCGTGCGCCACATACCTCCAAGGCATCACTGATGATCTGCCCGCCGCCCACGGTGTACAGCGGCTGGTTCCACACCTGGTAAAACACGCGCAACGGTTCGGCGCGCTGATAGCGTTGGCGCAGTTCGGCCAAGCGTTGGCGTAACTGCGCGGCCAGCGTGCGCCCCGCCGCTTCGCGGCCCAATTGTTGAGCGATGGCTTGTACCTGGGCCGTCAGCTGTTCAAGGCTATGGGGTTCAGCCACATAAACCGGGATATTCAGGCACTGCAATTGCTCGCGCTGGGCCGGGCCAACACTGCCGGGCCAGAGCAGAATGAGGTCGGGCTTGAGGCTGAGCAAGCGCTCCATATTCAGTTGGCCGTATTGCCCAACCGACGGCACTTGGGCCAATGCCGCCGGGCGCTCGCCGCCATCGAGCACGCCCACCAGCAGGTCGGCGGCGCCCAGTTCAACCACGATTTCGGAGAGAGACGGCGCCAGGCTGACGACGCGTTCAACCGCAATCGCCTGGGCACTGAATGCCAGCACCAGAAGCGACAGCCAAACACGCATCATCCCAGCTGACGCGGGATGCGATAGAGATAGAACAGCACCAGTGTCGACAGCGCCAGCAGGCACAGCGGCACCGCTTCCAGGCCGACGAACACGGCCAACGCGCCGATCCAGGCCGGCAGTGCGGCGACCAACAAAGCCGCACGCCGACGGGCCGCGAGGGTAATCCACGCAGCCGGTTCTTCGGGCGTATCGAGAGCTTTGGAAGTGGCGATCAGTGCGTGTTTATAGCCATGAAAATAACGCAGGCTCAGAAACATCGAGGCCACGCCGGCAATAAAGAGCGGCATGGCCAACACAGGAAGCAGGGATTGGGCTTGCCCGAACACCAGGTTAAGCACGAACAGCGGGAGCACTGCCAGGGCCAGGTACTGCCACCAGTTGAAGGACAGTCGGCGTTTTACCTGGCCACGGGTCACGCGCGGTCGACCTCGCCTTGATGCTCGTTACCCATCATGTGGTCGAGCTTGCTGGCTTTGGTGGCCAGGTAGAGCTTGTTGTGCGGGTTTTGCCCGGTGTGCAGCGGCACGCGCTCGGCCACGGTGATGCCCATCTCGGTCAAGGCTTTGACTTTGCGCGGGTTGTTGGTCATCAGGCGCAGGGATTTGACGCCCAAATGCTCCAGCATCGGCAGGCAGATCGCGTAGTCGCGCTGGTCGGCGGCAAAACCCAGGCGCTCGTTGGCTTCGACGGTATCGGCGCCACCATCTTGCAGCTCGTAGGCGCGAATCTTGTTCATCAGGCCAATGCCACGGCCTTCCTGGCGCAAGTACAGCAGCACACCACGGCCTTCACGGGCAATGGCGCGCATGGCCGCTTCCAGTTGCGAGCCGCAGTCGCAGCGCTGGCTGAACAAGGCGTCGCCGGTCAGGCATTCGGAATGCACGCGGCCGAGCACCGGCGCGCCGTCGGCGATGTCACCCAGGCTGAGCACGACGTGCTCGCGGCCAGTGGCCTCTTCGAGAAAGCCGTTCATGGTGAACGTGGCAAAAGGGGTAGGCAGCTTGGAAGCGGCGACGAAAACGACGGGCACCGTGTGCTCCTGATTTCAGATTTCACAGAGGGCGTCATTGTAACAGCAGGTTCCTACAGACGCTTAAGCTGAATTATCGCTGATAAAGATCAATAGGTTCGATTGGCCTTCGTCCTGGTTCTATGCAGGTCAGAACGGGTACGGTTGTTTCCAGTGCTCGAAAATCGCTTTCAACTCGCCGCTCTTCACCAGCGTGGCCATGCGTTGCTCATAAACCCCCATCAATGCCCGCCCACGCTCGGTGTCGGCAAAGCCTATGTAGAGCGGCAGTTCGGCTATATGAGTGAGCTTGAATTGCGCCGGGTCATCCGACTGGCTGAGCACGTATTTGGCTTCAGTGAGGGCATCAATATAGAAGTCGGCGCGGCCGTGTTGCAGCATCGGCAGGATGCCACTCCGACGTTCTATCGGGTTGAAGCGGCGCACATTCGGCAGGTATTCCTCGTACTTGTAGCCGCGCACCCAGGCCAAACGATAATTGCCCAACGTGGCGATGCTCGGTGCAGGTGTGGCTGCCAGCCCTAGGGCGTAGATGTGGTCGGAGTCGAAATTCCAGTGCGGGTACAACACGCCACTGGCTTCGTCGCGATAGGAACCGACCCAGCCATCCACCTCGCCACGCTGGGCCAAGCCGACCGAACGGGTATAGGGCACGCTGCGGGTTTGCACGGTAATGCCCACCGGCTCGAAGATCTTTCGCAACACATCCCAGGCCAGGCCGCTGCCATCTTTGTTGGTGTAGTCGTTCCACTGCTCACTGGCCAGCATGATCTTGCCAGGGACAGGTGCTTCATCGGCGAGAATCTGGGTTGCGAGAGCGCACAACACTATCAGCAGCCAACGGCGCACACCCATGGTGACTACCTCCTGTACAGGGATAACCGTATAGAGGGTAGCGCAGGTCTGTCGCTTAAGGCGTGTCGCGAAAATGCTGATAGCCGCGCACGGCTGGCGTGATGTCTTGCCCGGCGGCGTCAATCAGCGTCACGCCTTGCCCCGCCGCGACCCGGCCGATCACGTGAATCGGCCAGCCGTCCGCCAACAGCGGCGCCAGCTCGGCCGGTGGCAGGGTGAACGCCAACACATAGTCGTCGCCCCCGCTCAACGCGGCCACACGGGCATCGTCATCGCCAACAAACGCCAGCAACGCCTGGGATAACGGCAGTTTCTCACGCTCAATGACCAGCCTGACAGCCGATGCCTTGGCGATATGCCCACAATCGGCCAGCAGGCCGTCGGAGATGTCCATCGCAGACGTGGCCTTACCCCGAAGCGCGAGGCCCAGCGCCAACTGCGGTTGCGGCGACCAGTAATGGGCGAGCAGCGGATCAGCGATAGCTGCGTCCGCCGTGCGTTGCCCCAATACCAGCGGCAAAGCGCCGGCAGCGTTACCCAGCTCACCACCCACACACAGCAAATCACCCGGCTGCGCACCGCTGCGAACCAACGCCTGCCCGGCCGGCACACGGCCAAACACGGTCAGGGTCAGGCTCAGCGGCCCGCGCGTGGTATCGCCGCCCACCAACCCCACGCCGCAGCTTTGCGCCATGGCGTTCAAACCCTGGGCGTAGCGTTGCAGCCAATCGGCATCGACGGTGGGTGTGGTGAGAGCGAGGGTGAAGGCCAGAGGATGGGCGCCCATGGCGGCCAGGTCGCTGACTGCCACGGCCAACGAGCGCTGGCCGAGCAGGAACGGGTCACAGGGGTCGGCGAAGTGCACGCCAGCCACCAGCGTATCGGTGGAGATTGCCAACTGCTCCCCGGCAGGGAGCGCCAGCAGGGCGCAGTCGTCGCCGATCCCCAAGGCAATGCCTTCACCGCCCTGCGCACAAGGCGCGGCAGCGAAGTAATTGCGGATCAGCTCGAACTCACCCATTCAGGACTCAAGCGACTTAGCGCTTGTGTTCCTTCACTTCAGCTTCGCGCAGGCGCGGGGCCAGCTTGTCGAGCACGCCGTTGACGAACTTGTGGCCGTCGGTCGAGCCGTAGACTTTCGCCAGCTCGATACCTTCGTTGATCACCACGCGGTAAGGCACGTCGACGCGCTTGAGCAACTCCCAGGTGGACAGGCGCATCACGCACAGTTCAACCGGGTCGAGTTCTTCAATGGTCAGGTCCAGGCATGGCGCCAGAGCCGTGTCGATCTCGGTCAGGTTGGCATGTACACCGTGCAGGATATCGTGGAAGTAGCTCTGGTCGGCAAACGTGAAGTCGTTGTCGACGCGAAACTGCGCTTCGATTTCGTTCAGCGAGGCTCCGGCCATCAGGCGCTGGTACAGCGCCTGGGTCGCGAGTTGACGCGCCTTACGGCGCTTCTCGCTTTTGGATGGCTTGCCGGCATCGGCTGGACGCGGATCCTGTGGGTTGAACTGATCGCTCTCGTCGGAAATCACTTGGCCTCCAACTGCGACAGCAGGCTAACCATTTCCAGTGCGGACAAGGCAGCTTCTGCGCCCTTGTTACCGGCCTTGGTGCCGGAGCGCTCGATGGCTTGCTCGATGGAATCTACGGTCAGTACGCCGAAAGCGACTGGCACGCCGAACTCCATGGACACCTGGGCCAGGCCCTTGGTGCATTCGCCAGCCACGTATTCGAAGTGCGGAGTACCGCCCCGAATGACCGCGCCCAGGGCGATGATCGCCGCGTATTCACCCTGCTGTGCAACTTTTTGCGCAACCAGTGGAATTTCGAAGGCGCCAGGGGCGCGGATGATAGTGATGTCGCTCTCGCTCACACCGTGGCGAACCAGGGCATCCACGGCACCGCTTACCAGGCTTTCAACCACGAAGCTGTTGAAGCGGCCAACCACCAGGGCATAGCGGCCTTTGGGGGCGATGAAGGTACCTTCGATGGTCTTCAGGGTCATTCGACAAATCTCTTAAAGAGCCGGGACGCGAAAAGTGCGTCCCTCAGTGATGATTTAACCGCGAACAAGGGGCAGAAAACGCCAGCCTTTATTCGGAGGGCACGTATTCTACAACTTCCAGGTCGAATCCGGATATCGCATTAAATTTCATCGGTGCGCTCATCAGGCGCATTTTGCGCACACCGAGGTCACGCAGAATCTGCGAACCGGCACCGACGATGCTGTAGGTGGTCGGTGTTTTGACCTGGGTGTGCTCGGCGGTTTCACGAATATGCGCGAGCAATACGTCGCCATCCACCGGGTTGCCCAGCAGCAGCACCACACCGCTGCCTGCCTCGGAAACCGCGGCCATGGCGGCGCGCAGGCTCCAGCGGCCCGGCTGCTTGACCATCAGCAGGTCGCGCAGCGGGTCCATGTTATGCACGCGCACCAGGGTCGGTTCTTCAGCGCAAATGCTCCCCAAGGTGAGGGCCATGTGCACATCGCCTTCGACTGAATCACGGTAGGTCACCAGGTTGAACTGGCCCAGTTCGCTGTCCAGCGGCTGCTCGGCAATCCGCTGAACGGTACGTTCGTGGATCATGCGGTAGTGAATCAGGTCGGCAATGGTGCCGATCTTGATGCCGTGTTCGGCAGCAAACGCCTCAAGTTCGGCGCGACGGGCCATGGTGCCGTCGTCGTTCATCACTTCGCAGATCACGCCGCTTGGCTCGAAACCGGCCATGCGCGCCAGGTCACAGGCCGCCTCGGTGTGGCCGGCGCGAGCGAGGGTGCCGCCCGGTTGGGCCATCAGCGGGAAAATGTGGCCAGGGCTCACAATGTCTTCGGCCTTGGCGTCTTTGGCCGCAGCGGCTTGCACCGTGCGGGCGCGGTCGGCGGCGGAAATGCCGGTGGTGACGCCGGTGGTCGCTTCAATCGATACGGTGAACTTGGTACCAAAACCCGAGCCATTGCGCGGCGCCATCAACGGCAGCTTGAGCAGCTCGCAGCGCTCGCGACTCATGGGCATGCAGATCAGCCCACGGGCGTGCTTGGCCATAAAGTTGATGTGCTCGGGCTTGCACGCCTCGGCGGCCATGATGATATCGCCTTCGTTCTCGCGATCTTCGTCATCCATCAGGATGACCATCTTGCCTTGGCGGATGTCTTCAACCAGTTCTTCGATGCTATTGAGCGCCACGCGGCACCCCCTTGGTCAGGATTTCAGGTAGCCGTTAGCGGCCAGAAAGCTTTCAGTGATGTTCCCGGATGCTGGCTCTGCGGCCTTATCGCCCATCAGCAGGCGCTCCAGGTAACGGGCAAGCAAGTCGACTTCCAGGTTCACCCGGCGACCTGGCTGGTACGACGCCATGATGGTTTCGCTCAGGGTGTGCGGGATGATGGTCAGTTCGAATTCGGCGCCATTCACGGCGTTCACGGTCAGGCTGGTGCCGTCGACGGTGATCGAGCCTTTGTGGGCGATGTACTTGGCCAGCTCTTTCGGCGCGCGGATACGGAATTCCACGGCGCGCGCGTTTTCGCTGCGTGCAACCACCTCGCCGACGCCGTCGACGTGGCCGCTGACCAGGTGGCCGCCCAAACGGGTGGTCGGGGTCAGGGCTTTTTCCAGGTTGACCGGGCTGCCGGCTTTGAGGTCATTCATCGCGGTGCAGTCCAGGGTTTCCCGGCTGACGTCGGCGGCAAAGCCGTTACCCGGCAACTCGATGACGGTCAGGCACACGCCGCTGACAGCGATGCTGTCGCCCAGCTTGACGTCGCCGAGGTCGAGCTTGCCGGTTTCAACCAGCAGGCGTACGTCGCCGCCCTTTGGGGTCATGGCGCGGATGCTGCCGATGGATTCGATAATGCCGGTGAACATGGCCTTCTCCTGGAAAACGGGACGGGCGCTGGAGCGCCCGGTCGGAATTATACGCTCGCTGGTGGTAGCGGGATGGCAGTGACTCGCCAGTCGTCGCCTACAGCGCGCATTTCAGTGATCTTGAGTTGGGGGGCGTCGGCCAGTTTCTCAAGCGGCCAGTCGAGCAAAGGCCGGGCGGCGGAGCCCAGGAACTTGCCGGCGACGAAAATCACGTATTCGTCGACCAGGCCTTGCTGGGCAAACGCGCCCGCCAGGCTTGGGCCGGCTTCCACCAGCACTTCGTTGACGCCACGGGCTGCCAGCGCCAGTAGCGCCGAACGCAGGTCGACCTGACCTTCAACGCCCGGCACCACCAGGCATTCCGGGCCACGCGGGAACTGGTTTTCCGCGGTGACGCAGGTGATGACCAGCGCCGGGCCGGCCTTGAAGAACGGCGCGTTGAGCGGCACCCGCAGGCGACCGTCGATCAACACGCGCAATGGCGGGCGCGACATGGCCAGAGCGGTGGTTTCTTCGTCCAGACCAAGCTCAGCGGCGCGCACAGTAAGGCGCGCACCGTCGGCCAGCACCGTATCGGCGCCGGTCAGCACTACACTGGCCTCGGCGCGCAGGCGCTGCACGGCGGCGCGGGCAGCCGGCCCGGTAATCCATTGGCTTTCGCCGCTGGCCATCGCAGTACGGCCGTCCAGGCTCATCGCCAGCTTGACCCGCACAAACGGCAGGCCGTGTTCCATACGCTTGAGGAAGCCGGGGTTCAGCGCGCGCGCTTGTTGTTCGAGTACGCCGCTGTGGGTTTCGATGCCGGCTTGAGCCAAGCGCTGCAGGCCGCGCCCGGCCACTTCCGGGTTCGGGTCCTGCATCCCGGCCACTACGCGTGCCACACCGGCGGTCACCAGCGCATCGGCGCAAGGCGGCGTGCGCCCATGGTGGCTGCACGGCTCGAGGGTCACGTACACCGTGGCGCCACGGGCCTTGTCGCCGGCGGCGCGCAGGGCGTTCGGCTCGGCATGGGGCTCGCCGGTGCGCTCATGCCAGCCTTCGCCGACAATCTGCCCATCCCGCACAATCACGCAGCCCACTCGTGGGTTAGGGTGGGTGGTGTACAGGCCTTTGCGCGCCAATTCGAGGGCGCGGGCCATGTAATGGGCGTCGAGGACGGCTTGTTCGGCAGACGGTGGGTTCATTCTTTGGCAGGCTCACGGGCCAGGCGGTCGATCTCTTCGCGGAACTCATTGAGGTCCTGGAAGCGTCGATACACGGAGGCGAAACGGATATAGGCGACTTCGTCGAGCTTTTGCAGCTCGCCCATCACCAGTTCTCCAACCACCAGGCTCTTGACCTCGCGCTCGCCGGTGGCGCGCAGCTTGTGCTTGATATGCACCAGCGCCGCCTCCAGTCGCTCGACACTCACCGGGCGTTTTTCCAGGGCGCGCTGCATACCGGCGCGCAGTTTTTCTTCGTCGAAAGGCTGGCGGCTGCCGTCGGACTTGATCAGACGTGGCAACACCAGTTCGGCGGTTTCGAAGGTGGTGAAACGTTCACCGCAGCCAGAGGCCAGGCATTCGCGCCGGCGGCGTACTTGATCGCCCTCGGCGACCAGACGCGAGTCAATGACCTTGGTGTCGTTGGCACCGCAGAAGGGACAGTGCATGGTTGGCAGGCAACAAAAAATGGGAGGGCCATGGTAGCGCATCCCCGTGGCAAGACAAGCCATAGCCTTTACGGTATATAGGCTGACTATTATGTTTCATATTTTTTAAGCCACGGATTTTGTCCTTTCTGGAGCCGTACATGCAGTTACGACCACTTGTTTTACTCGCCCTGTTCAGTTTTCTGGTCGCCTGTAGCAGCGAAGCCCCAAAACCGTCGACACCACAACCCGCGCCTACCCAAGAGAAAAAAGTCCCCGGCATTGAAGACCTCGGCCCCTTGCCGGCTTACCAACGGGAAATCAACGGCACTCTGAATGGCGTGCCAGCCAATGCCGAAGTCGAACTGGCCCTGCTGGTAATCGATGAGCGCAACCGCCCGCAACAACTGCTCGCCAGCAGCGTACTCACCGGCAACGGCAAGCCCCTGGCCTTCCGCTTGCGTTTTAACCCAGAGGCTTTCCCAGCCGGTGCACGGGTTGAACTGCGCGGTCGCGCCAGCCAGTCCGGCCAGTTGATCCTGCACCTGCCTGCGGTGCGTATCACCCAGGCGATCACCCAGACCACCGGCCCTCTGCAACTCGTCCGGGCACCATGACGCCACCGCTGGGCCTGCAACGCGCCCTGAGCGAACTGATCGGCGACGCACAACTGGTGCCCTGCCCGCTGCCGGGCACCGAACTGTCGTTGTGGCTGCTGGACGCAGGCAACATGGACCGTGCCTTCAGCCAGGAAGAGACCCGGCGCATCCTGCATGAACCGCCGTACTGGAGTTTTTGCTGGGCCAGCGGTTTGGCACTGACGCGCTACCTGGCAGCGAATCCCGAGTGGGTGGCGGGCAAACGCGTGCTGGATTTTGGCGCAGGTTCCGGTGTGGCTGCGATTGCTGCGGTTAAAGCGGGCGCGCTGGAAGTGGTGGCCTGCGACCTCGACCCGCTGGCTTTGGCCGCTTGCCGGGCAAACGCCGAACTCAATGGTGTAGCGCTGAGTTATTCAGCCGACTTTTTTGCCGAGGCCGACCGCTTCGACCTGATCCTGGTGGCCGACGTGCTCTACGACCGCGCCAACCTGCCGCTGCTCGACCACTTCCTGACGCGTGGCCATGAAGCGCTGGTGGCCGACTCCCGGGTGCGCGACTTCCAGCACCCGGCGTATCAGCGCCTGGACATCCTCGATGCGCTGACGCTGCCGGACCTGGCCGAGCCTTGGGAGTTTCGCAAAGTGAGCCTGTACCATTCGCGGCGCGCTTGAGGCCATCGCGGCATAGGTATCTACACAACCGGTTAACACGAAGTCTGTTGTAAGTGGGCTGTTGTGGCGAGCAGGCTTGTCGAATCGTCGCACCGCCTGCGTTGGGCTGCGAAGCGGCCCCAGTAAAGGCACTGCATTTTTCCTGAAAGTACTCAGCGACTGGGTTTGGGGCTGCTTCGCAGCCCAACGCAGGGCAAGCCTGCTCGCCACAGTGGAGCGCATTCTCCAGTAGGGGCTGGCTTGAACTCATCATGCTTTCAGCCAACCTCGCCAGCCCTTATAGTTGCCCCATTCCCGCTTTATTCGAGACGCCCCATGAGTGAGCCCACGCCGTACATCTTCGACGCCACCACTGCTACGTTCGACCAGGCAGTGATTCAGAACTCATTCGAAAAACCCGTGCTGGTGGATTTCTGGGCCGAGTGGTGCGCGCCGTGCAAGGCATTGATGCCGATGCTGGCGAAAATCGCCGAGAGTTATCAGGGCGAGTTGCTGCTGGCCAAGGTCGATTGCGAGGCCGAGCAGGACATCGTCGCGCGTTTTGGCATTCAAAGCCTGCCCACGGTGGTGCTGTTCAAGGACGGCCAGCCGGTGGACGGGTTTGCCGGGGCACAACCGGAGTCAGCCGTGCGAGCGATGCTGGAACCCCACGTAAAGATGCCGCCACCGAAGGCGGCTGACCCGCTGGAACAGGCCCAGGCGTTGTTTGCCGAAGGCCGTATCAGCGATGCAGAGGCCGTGCTGATGGCGCTGCTGGGCGAGGACAACACCAACGCCGCCGCGCTGATTCTGTATGCACGTTGCCTGGCCGAACGCGGTGAATTGGGCGAAGCTCAGGCTGTACTCGACGCGGTGAAAAGCGACGATCACAAAGCCGCCCTCGCCGGCGCCAAGGCGCAAATCACCTTCCTGCGCCAGGCCGCCGACCTGCCGGATGCCGCCGACTTGAAAAGCCGCCTGGCGCAAGACCCGCAGGACGATGAAGCAGCCTATCAACTGGCGATTCAGCAACTGGCGCGCCAGCAATACGACGCCGCGCTGGAAGGCCTGCTCAAGCTGTTTATCCGCAACCGCAGCTACAGCGAAGGCCTGCCGCACAAGACGTTGCTGCAGGTGTTCGAACTGCTGGGCAATGACCACCCGCTGGTCACGGTGTACCGTCGCAAGTTGTTCGCCGCGCTGTATTAATCGCCGATCCAGCTGTACAGCGGCGTATCCCCGCCGCTGGCCACTTTCACACTGGCACTGTGGCGCAGCCGTACCAGCAGGCGTTTGCCTGAGGCTGCATCACCGGCCAAGCCTTCAAGCTGATCAAGCAACTCAAGCCCATTAAGTTGCCCGGCCTTGCGCAACAGATCCTGGGCGTTCTGCCACAAATCATCGTTGTGTTTGACCGGCGCAACAGCCGGCGCGCTCGGCGCCGGTGTTGCCTGCAAGTGCTCGCCCAGGCGCGCCCAATCGCCGTCATCGAGTTCCAGGGTCAAATCCACCGGCAAGTCACCGACGGTTCCACGAATTCGCAACATCGCTCTTACTCCCGCAGTTTTCCGACCCGCATGCTCCCACGCGACTTGCGCAACGCCAAGCGGGCGTTCAAACTGGCGCGAATATTGTTATAAGATCACATAACAAAACTTTCATCTTATGGAGCTTTCTCATGCGCCGTCTGCTGCTTGCCTTGCCGTTTGCCCTGCTGCCCCTGGCCATCGCCCACGCCGCCGATGAACACGATCATGAGCATGAACACGGCAGCCTCGGTGCCCACGAACATGGTGTCGGCCGCCTCAATGCGGTACTCGACGGCCAGGCGCTTGAGCTGGAATTCGACAGCCCGGCCATGAACCTTGTGGGCTTTGAACATAAGGCCACCACGCCTGCCGACAAAGCCAAGGTCGCCGCCGCACGCAAGCAGCTGGAAAACCCACAGGCGCTGTTCAAGCTGCCCAAATCTGCCGGTTGTGTGATCAGCACCCAGGAACTCAACAGCCCGTTGTTTGGCGATAAGCCTGAAGCCGACCATGATGAGGACGATGACGACCACGCCACCGACGGCAAAGGCGCTGCCGCCCACGAACATCATCACGACCACAGCGAAATCCACGCGCACTACCAGTTCACCTGCGCCACGCCGACCGCGCTGAGCAACCTCGACCTGACCCAAGTGTTCAAGACCTTCCCTGCCACCCAGAAGATTCAGGTACAACTGATCGGCCCAAGCGGCCAGCAAGGTGTTGAAGCGACGGCCACGACCGCCACTCTTAAATTCTGATTTGAAACACGGTCAATGTGGGAGCTGGCTTGCCTGCGATAGCGGTATAACAGACACATCGATATTGAATGTGCCGCCGTCATCGCAGGCAAGCCAGCTCCCACATTGGATCGGCGCCACGCTCTACAACCAGGCGATATTGATTTCACATGACCCAAGCACTGATCGAACTGTCTGACCTGGGCTTCAACTGGCCCGGCCACCCGCAGTTGCTGGATATCCCCGCGTTCCGCCTGGAAGCGGGGGAAACTTTGTTTCTCAAAGGCCCGAGCGGCAGTGGCAAAACCACCTTGCTCGGGCTGTTGGGCGGCGTACAGAAACCCAGCCGTGGCAGCATTCGCCTGCTCGGCCAGGAGCTGACCGAACTCTCGGCCGGTGCCCGCGACCGCTTCCGCGTCGATCACACCGGCTATATTTTTCAGCAATTCAACCTGCTGCCGTTTCTCTCAGTGCGCGAGAACGTCGAACTGCCGTGTCACTTTTCCAAACTGCGTGCGCAGCGGGCAACTCAGCGTCACGGCAGCGTCGACCAGGCCGCCGCGACCTTGCTGGCGCATTTGGGCTTGAAGGACAAAGACCTGCTGGAACGCCGTGCCGACTCGCTGTCCATCGGCCAGCAACAACGCGTTGCCGCCGCCCGCGCCTTGATCGGCCAACCGGAACTGGTGATCGCCGACGAACCCACCTCAGCCCTCGATTACGACGCCCGCGAAGCGTTCATTCAGCTGCTGTTCGCCGAATGCCGCGAAGCAGGCGCCAGTCTGTTATTCGTCAGCCATGACCAGAGCCTCGCGCCGCTGTTCGACCGCCACCTGTCGCTGGCCGAACTCAATCGCGCCGCCACGCCCGCAGAGGTTTGAGATGTATTTGTTCCGTCTAGCCATGGCCAGCCTGGCTAACCGCCGCTTTACCGCGATCCTCACCGCCTTCGCCATCGCGCTTTCGGTGTGCCTGTTGCTCGCCGTGGAACGCGTGCGTGTGGAAGCGCGCAACAGTTTCGCCAGCACCATCAGCGGCACTGACCTGATCGTCGGCGCCCGTTCCGGCTCGGTCAACTTGCTGCTGTACTCGGTATTCCGCATCGGCAACGCCACCAATAACATCCGTTGGGACAGCTTCGAGCACTTCGCCGCCAGCCCGCAGGTGAAATGGGCGATCCCGATTTCCCTCGGCGACTCGCACCGTGGCTATCGGGTGATGGGCACCAACGCGTCCTACTTCGAGCATTACCAATATGGCCGCAAGCAGAACCTCGAACTGGCCAGCGGCCGTGCTTTCGCCACTGACCCATTCGAAGTGGTGCTCGGCGCCGAAGTGGCGGATGCGCTGCACTACAAGCTCGGCGACAAGCTGGTGCTGGCCCACGGTGTAGCAGTGGTTAGCCTGGTCAAACACGACGATAAACCGTTTACCGTGGTCGGCATTCTCAAGCGCACCGGCACGCCGGTGGACCGCACGCTGCACATCAGCCTCGGCGGTATGGAGGCGATCCATATCGACTGGCACAACGGCGTGCCGGCCCAGGGCAAAGGCCGTATCAGTGCCGACCAGGCACGCAACATGGACCTCACGCCGCAAGCGATCACTGCGTTTATGCTCGGCCTGAACAACAAGATTTCCACCTTCGCGCTGCAACGCGAGATCAATGAATTCCGAGGCGAGCCGATGCTGGCGATCCTGCCGGGCGTGGCGCTGCAAGAGCTGTGGAGCATGATGGGCACCGCCGAAAAAGCGCTGTTCGTGATCTCGCTGTTCGTGGTACTGACGGGCTTGATCGGTATGCTTACGGCGATCCTCACCAGCCTCAATGAACGCCGCCGCGAGATGGCGATTTTGCGCTCGGTGGGCGCACGGCCGTGGCACATTGCGACACTGCTGATCTTCGAAGCCTTCGCGCTGGCTTTGTCGGGCGTCGTGGCGGGCGTGGGTCTGCTGTACGTGTGCATCGCCGCGTCGCGCGGGTATTTGCAGGCCAACTACGGCCTGGACCTGCCGATGTCGTGGCCGAGTGAATATGAATGGACCTTGCTCGCCGGTATCCTGGCCGCCGCGCTGTTGATGGGCAGCGTGCCCGCGTGGCGCGCCTATCGGCAATCGTTGGCCGATGGCCTGTCCATACGTTTATGAGGAAGCAGTCGATGCGTCGTGCCCTGTTTGCGCTGTTGCTGCTGGTGGTGGTGCCCGCCTGGGCCGACGAGCAGCCCAAGGACCTGTCGTGGCAGGAAATGATTCCACCGGACGCGCCGCCGGAAATCCCCAATATGAAACCGCTGCACGACCTGTCGAACATGGCTGATGCGCTCTCGGTGGAAGCGGCGCCTGCGGCCAAACAGGAACTGCCCAACGCGCCGGTGGTGCAGAGCCTGAACGGCAAGCACATCCGTTTGCCGGGCTATATCGTGCCGCTGGAAGTCAGCGAAGAAGGCCGCACCACCGAGTTTTTGCTGGTGCCGTATTTCGGCGCGTGCATCCACGTACCGCCGCCGCCGTCGAACCAGATCGTGCATGTAAAAAGCGAAGTCGGCGTGAAGCTTGATGAGCTGTATCAGCCGTATTGGATCGAAGGTGCGATGCAGGTCAAGCCGTCTTCCAGTGAGCTGGCCGACGCCGGTTACCAGATGGATGCCGAGAAGATTTACGTCTACGAACTGCAGGAGTAACGCTGATCGAGCTTTCATTGAGCTGAGTCAAAAGATCGAACGGAACGATCTTTACCATTGGACGTACAACTTTTAAACGTCCTTTTGGAGCTCCCATGAACAAGTCTCTGCTCGGCGCGTCCCTCTTCGCGCTTGCCCTCGCCGCCCCTGTCGCACACGCTCACGAAGCGGGTGACATTCTGATTCGTGCCGGTGCAATCACCGTGAACCCGAAAGCAGACAGTGGCCATGTGAAGGTTGACCAGGGGCCATTGGCCGGCACCAACCTGGGCGGCAAGGCGACCATGAGCAGCGACACCCAACTGGGCCTCAACTTCGCCTACATGATCACCAACCACATCGGTATCGAACTGCTGGCCGCCACGCCGTTCGAGCATGACGTGAAGATCAAGAACACCGCCCTGGGCGCCGCCAACGGCAAGCTCGGTACGCTCAAGCACCTGCCGCCGACCTTGAGCGTCGTGTACTACCCGCTGGACAACAAGTCCGCGTTCCAGCCGTATGTAGGCGCCGGTATCAACTACACCTGGATCTACGACGAGCACGTTGGCAGCCGCGCCGAACAAGCTGGCTTCAGCAACTTCAAGGCTGAAAACTCCTGGGGCTGGGCCGCGCAGATCGGCGCCGACTACATGATCAACGACAAGTGGATGATCAACGCCCAGGCGCGTTACATCGACATCAGCACCAAGGCGACTGTGGATAACAATGCGCTGGGCCAAGGCACACGCGCCAAGGTCAATGTGGATGTTGACCCGATGGTTTACATGGTGGGTATTGGTTACAAGTTCTAAACAACACGGCATATGCCAATGTGGGAGCTGGGCTTGTGTGGGAGTCGGGCTTGCCCGCGATACAGGCACCTCGGTGTATCAGTGATACCGCGGTGATGCTATCGCAGGCAAGCCAGCTCCCACACAAGCCCAGCTCCCACATTTTTTTGTGTTGCCTTCAGCTATGTCGGTAGAACCGATCCAGCAACGCCGGCAACCCCGCCCGCCACGCCCGTGGCTTGATGCCGAAGGTGTGGAGGATTTTCTTGCAGGCCAGCACCGCGTGCTGCGGCTCGTCCGCCGCATCCGGCCGGGCCGCGTGGGCCTGGGCGGTGGGCGACTCGATCGCCAGCGGATGAAAATTGCGCGCTTCAGTAAGGATCGCCTGCCCCAGCGCCAACGGCGTGGTCGCTTCGTGGCCGGCGTAATGATAGGTGCCCCACAGCGGCGCCGCGCAATCGAGCTGTTTAAGCACTGAAATGATCACCCGCGCCGCATCGTCCACCGGCGTCGGGTTGCCGCGCCGGTCATCGGCCATCAGCAATTCATCCGGCTTTTCGGCACGGGCCAGGAAGCGCCCGAGGGTGCCATCGACACTGTCATCCAGCAGCCAGCCAAAGCGCAGCAGCACATGTTGCGGGCAGGTGGCGCGCACGCTCTGCTCGATCCGCCATAACGCCTGGCCGCGCAAGCCCAGGGGCACCGGTTCGTCTTTTTCGCTGTAGGCGGTGGCACGAGAGCCATCGAACACGCGGTAGCTGGACGGTTGCAGCAAGGTGATGTTGTGGTGCTGGCACAGTTCGGCCAGGCGTTCGATGGCGAACTCCTGCGCGGCCAAACGCGTTTCGCTGACCGCTTCGGCCTGGAACCAGTCGAAATAGTAGGCGAGGTTGATCAGCGCATCGGGACGGGTGTCGTCGAGCAATTGGGTGAGGCTCGCGGCATCCCAGCCGTCTTGGGGCGGTTTAGGTGCGAGGAAACCGATGTCTTCCTCTGCACCGAGGCGAATCAGCGCCTGCCCGAGGGCATTCCCGCCGCCCAGTAACATAAGGCGCATTCGCATAGATTGAGCAGGCCCGGTCTGTTTGGAACGATGGTTATTATCGGCAGGCGTGTGCGCCTTGCCGTAGGTTGTTGCCAGAATCGTTGCATTTTGCGGGTTTGTAGCGCAACCGTCACGGACAAAGTACCTGATTGCAACTTGTTGGCATGGGCAGTATCAATCAATAGATGAACCTTCCTGAATCAACCGACACGGTATTGGACGGCTTCCACCCCGCCGTCAGTGCCTGGTTTGGCAACACCTTTCCCTCGGTGACCGGCGCCCAGGCCCAGGCGTGGCCGCTGATCCGTCAACGCCGCTCAACCTTGATCGCCGCGCCCACAGGCTCCGGCAAGACCCTGACTGCGTTCCTGGCGGTGCTCGATGACCTGGTGCATCAAGGCTTGGCCAACGGTGGGCAACTGCCGGACGAAACGCTGGTGGTGTACGTGTCGCCGCTCAAGGCGCTGTCCAACGATATCCAGATCAACCTGCAAAACCCGCTGGCCGGCATCACCGCGCAATTACAGGCGCAGGGCTTGCCGCCGCTGACTATTCGCACCGCCGTGCGCACCGGCGACACCCCGCAAAAAGACCGCGCACAAATGCGCAAACGGCCGCCGCATATCCTCGTCACCACGCCGGAATCGCTCTACGTGCTGCTGGGCTCGGACTCCGGTCGGCAGATGCTGGCCAGCACGCGCACGGTGATCGTCGACGAAATCCACGCCATCGCCGCCGGCAAGCGCGGCAGCCACCTGGCCCTGAGCCTGGAGCGCCTGCAAGGGTTATGCAGCGAGCCGTTGACCCGCGTCGGCCTGTCGGCCACGCAAAAGCCTATCGAGGCGGTGTCACGCTTTTTGGTCGGCAGCGGGCGTGAGTGCGCCATCGTCGATATCGGCCACGCACGCCCCCGCGACCTGGATATCGAAGTACCACCGGTGCCGCTCTCGGCGGTGATGGCCAACGATGTGTGGGAATTGGTCTACGACCGCCTCGCCACGCTGGCCCGCAAGCACCGCACTACGCTGGTGTTCGTCAACACCCGGCGCCTGGCCGAACGCTTGGCCCGGCACTTGAGCGAGCGTTTGGGCAAGACCGCTGTGGCCGCGCACCACGGCAGCCTGGCCAAAGAGCTGCGCCTGGACGCCGAGCAACGGCTCAAGGCCGGTGAACTGCAAGTGCTGATCGCCACCGCGTCGCTGGAGTTGGGGATTGATATCGGTGAGGTCGACCTGGTGTGCCAGATCGGCTCGCCCGGCTCCATCAACGGTTTTCTGCAAAGGGTCGGGCGTTCCGGTCACCAGGTCGGCGGCACGCCCAAGGGGCGACTGTTCGCCACCACCCGTGATGATTTGATCGAATGCGCCGCCCTGCTCGACTGCGTGCGGCGCGGCGAACTGGACACCTTGCACATCCCCATCGCCCCGCTGGACGTGCTGGCCCAACAAATCATCGCCGAAGTCAGCGCCCGCGAATGGCCGGAACAGGCATTGCTGGACCTCATCCGTCGCGCCTCGCCCTACGCCGCACTCGATGAACGCCACTACCAGGCACTGCTGCACATGCTCGCCGACGGCTATAACGGCCGCCAGGGCATCCGCAGTGCCTACCTGCACCGTGACGCCGTGACCCACACCCTGCGCGCCCGCCGTGGCGCCAAACTCACCGCCGTGACCAGCGGTGGCACCATCCCCGACAACGCCGACTACAGCGTATTGCTGGAGCCTCAGAGCCTGAACATCGGCAGCGTCAACGAAGACTTCGCGGTGGAGAGCATCGCCGGGGATATCTTCCAGCTCGGTAATACGTCCTACAGAATCCTGCGGGTAGAAAGCGGCAAGGTACGTGTCGAAGATGCCCACGGCCAGCCGCCGACCATCCCCTTCTGGCTGGGTGAAGCACCGGGGCGCAGCAACGAGTTGTCGTCGGCAGTCGCACGTTTTCAGGGGCAGTTGGACGCTCTGCTCAGCACCACGCCCGGTGACCTGCAACCCGCGCAAGACTGGCTCACCGCCAGCCTTGGCCTGAACCGCGCCAGCGCCGAGCAGATCCTTGATTACCTGGCCCGTGCGCGCCTGGCGCTGAGCGCATTACCGTCCCAGGACACATTGATCATGGAACGGTTTTTCGATGAGTCCGGCGGCACTCAGTTGATCATCCACACGCCGTTCGGCAGCCGCATCAACCGTGCGTGGGGCCTGGCGCTGCGCAAGCGTTTTTGCCGCACGTTCAACTTTGAATTGCAGGCAGCCGCCAGTGAGAATGCAATCGTGCTGTCGCTGTCCACCAGCCACAGTTTTGAGCTGGATGAAGTGTGGCGCTATGTGAACAGCAACAGCGCCGAACACCTGCTGATTCAGGCCGTATTGGATGCACCGCTGTTTGGCGTGCGCTGGCGCTGGAATGCCGGTGTGGCCCTGGCGTTGCCGCGCTACACCGGCGGGCGCAAGGTGGCGCCGCAGATCCAGCGCATGAAAAGCGAAGACCTGATCGCCAGCGTGTTTCCCGACCAGATTGCCTGCCTGGAAAACCTCGCCGGCGAGCGCGAAGTCCCCGAACACCCGCTGGTTGAGCAAACCCTCGACGACTGCCTGCACGAAGCCATGGACAGCGAAGGTTGGCTGACGCTGTTGCGGCGCATGGAGCGCGGCGAAGTGCGCCTGATCAGCCGCGACCTGCCTGCGCCCTCGCCCATGGCCGCCGAAATTCTCAGCGCGCGGCCCTACACTTTTCTCGACGACGCACCGCTGGAGGAACGCCGCACCCAGGCCGTGCTCAACCGTCGCTGGAGCGACCCTCGCAGTACCGACGACCTCGGCGCGCTGGACGCCGAGGCCATTGCCGGCGTGCGTGAAGAAGCCTGGCCCGCGCCCAATGGCCTGGATGAAATGCATGAAGCGCTGATGAGCCTGGCCTGTATCGCCGACAACGAAGTCACGCCGCAATGGGCCGAGTGGTTGCATGCCTTGGCCAAGGGCGGGCGCGCCCATCAACTGGACAATGGCCTGTGGGTAGCGGTAGAGCGCTTGAGTTGCCTGCAAGCGATCTATCCGAATGACTTGCCGTTGTTGCCGGGCTTCGATGAGCCCTGGACCTTTGACGATGCACTGGCCGAAGTGCTGCGCGCGCGCCTCGGCGGTTTCGGCCCATTGAGTCTGGTCGAGATCGCCACGCCGTTGGCGCTGCCGGTCGCGGATATCAGCCAGGCACTTGCGCGCCTGGAGCAGGAAGGCTATGTGCTGCGCGGCCGTTTCAGCCCCGGCGCCACCCAGGAACAATGGTGCGAGCGGCATTTGCTCGCGCGTATCCATCGCTACACAGTCAAGCGCCTGCGCCGGGAAATCGAGCCGGTGGCGCTGCAGGATTTCATGCGCTTTCTGTTCGATTGGCAGCACCTGTCCGACGGTACTCGCGGCCAGGGCAGCGCAATGTTGCCGCAGATTGTCGGGCAGTTCGAAGGTTACGCCGCCGCCACCTCGGCCTGGGACAGCGACTTGCTCAGTGCGCGGCTCAAGGACTATTCCTCCACCTGGCTCGACGACCTGTGCCGCAGCGGCAAACTGGTATGGACGCGCCTGAGCCACAAGGCCGGCGCCCTGGCACTGCGCAGTACGCCGGTGGTGTTGCTGCCGCGCAGCCAAGTGCCGTTGTGGAGCGGGCTGACCGAACCGACCGACAGCACCACGCTGTCGCCCAAGGCGCAAAAAGTCCACCTGGCGCTGCGTGAACACGGCGCGCTGTTTTTCGACGAACTGGTGCATGAAGCCCACCTGCTGCGCAGCGAACTGGAAACCGCCTTGCAGGAACTGGTGGGCGCGGGGCTGGTGAATGCCGACAGCTTTGCCGGGCTGCGGGCCTTGACCACGCCCGCCAGCAAACGCCAGGCACGCAGCAGCCGGCGTGGGCGCGGGGCGTTTATTGGCGGCATGGACGACGCCGGGCGCTGGGCCTTGTTGCGCCGCTCGCCCAGCGCCGCCGGCCCGCATTCGGCCGAGACCCTGGAGCATGTGGCGATGACCCTGCTGCGCCGTTATGGCGTGGTGTTCTGGCGGTTGCTGGAGCGGGAGGCCGACTGGCTGCCAAGCTGGCGCGAATTGCTGCGCACCTTCCATCGCCTGGAAGCGCGGGGTGAGATTCGCGGCGGGCGGTTTGTGAGTGGTTTGGCCGGGGAACAGTTTGCGCTGCCGGAAGCGATTCCACTGTTACGCGAGGTACGCCGTCGC
The DNA here is from genome assembly GCF_021606215.1 of Pseudomonas sp. PA-5-4B. Taxonomy (NCBI): domain Bacteria; kingdom Pseudomonadati; phylum Pseudomonadota; class Gammaproteobacteria; order Pseudomonadales; family Pseudomonadaceae; genus Pseudomonas; species Pseudomonas sp. PA-5-4B. Next base: position 34,130 of record NZ_WKDB01000026.1, read on the forward strand.
CCACATGACGGCAGTTTGATCGCGGTGTGCGGGGCGGACCCATTGAACCTGGTGGGCACCTTGTTGCCAGGCAGCAAAGTGCCGGCGGTGAGCGGCAATCGGATTGTGTATCGCGATGGCTTGCCGGCGGCGGTGATGGTCGCGGGTAAGCAGCAGGTGTTGCTGGAGGAGGACTTGCAGGCGGTGCAGGAGAGGTTGATCAGGCGCTGATACCTGTATGGACCTTGCCGGCCTCATCGCGGGCAAGCCCGGCTCCCACAGGGGAATGCATTCCAACGGTGGGAGCTGGCTTGCCTGCGATGAGGCCGGAACAGTCATTACATCATTGAGGCCTGTGCTGCTCGGTCACCACCACCGCACCCGGCACCTCCTCACCCGCCTCATCCACATGCGCCGAACGCTTGGGCAGCCAAACCTGCTGTGGATAAGTTTGCGCGAAGTGCACCTCATCACAGTTATCCACAAGTTTTTTCAGGCGCTGGTTAAACGCCCGGCTCACAGCATATTGCCCGCCCGACACGGTACGGAACTGCGCCGTCAGCACCACGCCGTTGAGGTCCATCTTGTCGACCCCAAACACTTCCAGCGGACCTTGCAGGTTGTACTTGAGGAACACATCGTCGCGGATCGACTGCCCCGCCTCACGGATCAGCTCCACAGCCTTGTCCACGTCGGTGTCGTAGGTGAACTGCACCGAGAAGAACGCATAGGCAAACTGCCGCGACTGGTTGGTGACCGCCTTGATCTGCCCGAACGGCACCGAGTGCACAAACCCCTTGCCGTCTCGCAGGCGCAGGGTGCGGATGGTCAGGCCTTCCACGGTGCCGGCATGGCCGGAGTCGAGCACTACCCAATCGCCGATCGACAGCGTGTCTTCAATGATGATGAACAGGCCGGTGATCACGTCCTGCACCAACTGCTGGGAGCCAAAACCGATGGCCAGGCCGACCACACCGGCACCGGCCAGCAGAGGTGCGACATTGATGCCCAGGTTAGCCATGGTGGTGATCGCGCAGATCACCACCAGCACGATCTTCACCGCATTGCGCAACAACGGCAGGATGGTTTTGACCCGTGTACTCGGCTGGCGACTGGAGCGCTTGTTGACCGGCGGCTTCAAGGCTTCCTGGATCGCCGTGTCGAGCACCACCCAGAACAGCCAGGTCACCAGTAGGATCAGGCCGATGCTACTGAGAGAATCGCTGATCGCCCGGCCTACCGAGTTACGCTGGGCAAATTCGAACAGCGACACCCCCCAGATACGCCCAAGGACTTCGATAAACGCGATGGCCATGGCGATGCGCAGTATTGCGTGCAGCAGGCTGAGGAAGCGCTCTTTGTAGGCGCTGCTGCGCTGGATCGCCACCTGGCTGCGGGACTTGAACAGGTGTTGCAACACCGTGCTGAGAAACACTGTGCCGATCAACAGAATCGTGGTGAACAGCGCGCAACGCAAAGCTTTCTGGTTATCGTCGCCGGCGCCGATCAGGTTGATCGCCGAGACCAGCACCATCAACAGAATCGGCCAATACCACAGCCCGGAAAACACTCGCAGCGATTGCTGCAGCGCCGGGTGTTTGAGGCGCTGGGCCAGCGGCCGATTGCGGATCAGGTGCGCGACCGGACGGCGCAGGCGCACCACCAGCACGCCGAAAATCACCGCTGCAAACAGGCCGGTAAACACTGCGATGCTGCTGGTGATATTGCCGCCCAACTGGCGCGCGATCTGCGGGCTGGTCAGGGCATCGCTGAGAGCGGCGAGAAAGCCGATCAGGAACAGCGGCTTGGGGCAATAGTTGCGAATAATCTGCACAGCCGGGCGTTTGTGGCCGACGTTGAACATGACGATGACGCACAACAGCATCGACGTGGAGAAGATGCCGCTGCTGGTGGCATAGGCAAAACACAGCGCCAGCGCACGGCCTATGGAGCTGGGTAAAAAGTGGCTGACGTAAAGCGTCAGCGGCAGGCAGATCAGGGCTGGAATCGTGTAGGGCACCACGTAGCCAAGAACGCCCTGCAGACGCTCGCGCTGTGCAACGAAACGCCGCCGACCGAGGCGTTGCACGCTAAAGCGCCCGAGCAGCGTGAGTGCCGCAAAGGCGCCGACCCACACCCCGGACAGCAGCAGGAAGTCACCGGCCACGCTCCACGGCGAGCGTTGGGCGGTTTGATCGACCAGCCGCCCGACTTCATCCGCCGCACGGTCGGCGCGCAGGCGCCAGGCGTCGATGAGGTTCTGGTTGAGGTCGAGTTTGTCTTGCACATCGTCAATGCTGGAGCTGATGGCGCCGAGCAGGCCACCTTCGACCAGCAACTCCGGCTTGGCTGGAGCCTCAGCTGCCGCAGGGGCCGCGGCCGCGGCTTGCAGCGCGCCATTGCCACACACCAACAGCGCGACGAGCAGTAATGCAGTCTTTAGATTCAGCAAAACACCGGGCTCCTTCAGCAGGGTCTGTAAGGAACTGACGGGTTTGAGCGCTGATCGTTCCCACGCTCTGCGTCCATGGGACGCGGAGCGTCCCGGGCTGCGTTACCACGCGGGGCGTGGGAACGATCGGTTAACAGCACCGCCTGTAGGTCACTCGAAACTTTCCGTCAACACCCGCAGTCAGCCAATAACATCAGCCAATAACACAGGCTTCACCCTTTACTTATCCACAGGAGCGATCATGGCTGCGATTGCCGACTGGGTGCCCGTTACGCCCAGCACCGCCATCACCCGCTTCACCGTGCTGACGGTGAATATCCATAAGGGTTTCACCGCGTTGAACCGACGCTTCATCCTGCCCGAGTTGCGTGAGGCGGTGCGCAGCGTGGGCGCCGACATGGTGTTCCTGCAGGAAATCCACGGCACCCATGAGCGGCACCCGCAGCGTTACAGCGACTGGCCGAAGATGCCGCAGTATGAGTTCCTCGCCGACAGCATCTGGCCGCAGTTCGCCTACGGCCGCAACGCGGTCTACCCGCATGGCGACCACGGCAACGCGCTGCTGTCCAAATTCCAGATCATCCGCTACGACAACCTCGACATCTCCCAGAGCGGCCATGAAAGCCGTGGCCTGCTGCATTGCGTGCTGCGCTTGCCGGGCAGCGGCCAAGAGGTGCATGCGATCTGCATGCACCTGGGCCTGCGCGAGGTGCATCGCCAGCAGCAATTGCGTTTGCTGGAGCAGCGCATTGCCGAGATTCCGGCTGACGCGGCGCTGATCGTCGCCGGTGATTTCAATGACTGGCGCCACAAGGCCGACCTGAGCCAAAGCGGGCTCAGGGAAGTGTTTATCGAAGCCCATGGCAAACCGGCGCGCACCTTTCCGGCGCGCCTGCCATTGCTGCCTTTGGATCGCATCTATGTGCGTAACCTGAAGGTGCATAACCCCAGGGCGCTGACGACGCGGCCCTGGTCTCACCTGTCAGACCACGTGCCGCTGTCGGTGGAGATCGAACTATGAATGTCGCCGTGGAACACATTGCCACCGACCAGCCACCGGATGATGCCAAGGCCCGCGACCTGGATTACGGCTGGCAACCGGGCAACCGCATTGAGCTGCTGGAGAACGGCGAGGCGTACTTTCCCGCCGTCTTCGAGGCCATGCGCCGGGCGCAGCGGGAGATCTTGCTGGAGACCTTTATTCTGTTCGAAGACAAGGTTGGCCATGAGCTGCAAGGCATCCTGATTGAGGCGGCGCAGCGTGGCGTAAAGGTCATCGTCAGCCTCGACGGCTTTGGCTGCGGCGAACTGAGCCCTGCCTTTCTCGGTGAGCTGGCCGAGGCCGGGGTGACGGTGCAAATGTTTGACCCGGCAGCGAAGATAGTGGGCATTCGCACCAACTGGTTCCGTCGCCTGCACCGCAAGATTGTGGTGGTGGACGCCGCCGTGGCGTTTATCGGCGGGATCAATTTTTCTGCCGACCACTTGGGTGATTTCGGCCCCGAAGCCAAGCAGGATTATGCCGTGCAGGTAAGCGGCCCGGCCGTGGCGGACCTGCATCATTTCGCCCTCGCCCAAAGTGGCCGCCAGGTGCGCACGCGACGCGGCTGGCGACGGCGCCAGCAACGGCCATCGCTGTGGCCGACGCACACCGACGACGGCCTGGTGCGCCTGATTTATCGCGATAACCTGCAACACCGTGATGATATCGAAGAGGCCTATATACACGCCTTGAGCAAGGCGCAAAAACGCGTGGTGATTGCCAACGCCTACTTCTTCCCAGGCTATCGCCTGCTGCGTGAAATCCGCAATGCCGCGCGACGTGGCGTACAGGTGCAACTGATTATGCAGGGCCAACCCGATGTGCTGCTGGCCAAGCTTGCCGCGCGCATGCTGTATGACTATTTGCTCAAGGATGGCGTAGTGATTCACGAGTATTGCCAACGCCCGTTGCATGGCAAAGTGGCCTTGATGGATGACGACTGGAGCACTGTGGGTTCGAGCAACCTGGACCCATTGAGCCTGTCGCTGAACCTGGAAGCCAACGTGCTGATTCGTGATCGCGCGTTCAATCAACAGCTGTACGAAAGCCTGGAAACACTGGCGCGCAATCATTGCCGGACCATGCCGGAAAAGCGCAAGCCGCGCCTGTGGTTATGGCGATTGACCGTGGGCTTTTTGGTGTTCCATGTCATGCGGCACTTCCCCGCGCTGACGGGCTGGCTGCCAGCACACAAACCGCGCCTCAAGCCTTTCGAGAGCCACACCCATGAGCACTGAAAGCGGCGGCTCGCGGTTCAAGCGCTGGAAGAAACCGCTGACGATCGCGTTTTTTCTGCTGCTGATTGTGCTGTTCACCCTGCTCGCGCGGCGCATCGACTGGAGCGAAGTGCTGCAAACGCTGGCGGCCTTCAAGCTGCGCACGCTGCTGATCGCCGGTGGGCTGACGCTCTGCAGCTTTCTTGTCTACGCCAGCTTCGACCTGATCGGCCGCACCTACATTCGCCAGGATTTGCGTTGGAAGCAGATCCTGCCGGTCGGGATCATCAGCTACGCCTTCAACCTCAACTTGAGCGCGTGGGTCGGCGGCATTGCCATGCGCTATCGGCTGTATTCGCGGCTCGGGGTGAGCACCAGCAATATCGCCAAGATTCTTGGGCTGAGCCTGGCCACCAACTGGTTTGGCTATATGGCCGTGGCCGGAGGGGTATTCAGCAGTGGGCTGGTGACAATGCCGCCGGGCTGGAAGGTCAGCAGCGACGCGTTGCAAGGCATTGGCGTGCTGCTGGTGCTGGCCAGCCTGGGTTACTTGGCGGCGTGCCAGTTTGCAAAGAAACGCGCGTGGTCGATCAAGGGCATCGAGATCAACTTGCCGTCGTTGCGCATGGCCTGTTTGCAACTGGCACTCGGTGCGTTGAATTGGTCGTTGATGGCGGCGGTGATCTTTACGTTGCTGCCCGCCAAGCTGGACTACCCGCTGGTATTGGGCGTGCTGCTTATCAGCGCGATTGCCGGGGTGATCACCCATATCCCGGCCGGGCTCGGTGTGCTGGAAGCAGTGTTTATCGGGCTGATGCAGCATGAGGCGTCGCGGGGCAGTTTGCTTGCAGGGCTGATTGCCTACCGGGCGATCTATTTTATTTTGCCGCTGTTGGTGGCGGTGGTGATGTACCTGGCGGTGGAGGCCAAGGCCAAGGCGTTGCGGGTCAAGAAAACACCGGCGTGAACGGTGTCGGCAGTTCGATCGCAATCGCGGGCAAGCCCGCTCCCACACTTGGTATGCATTCCAACCTGTGGGAGCGGGCTTGCCCGCGATGAGGCCCTAAAGGGCACCCCACTATCGTGACTGAATAATGCTCAACCGCTCCCCCACCACCATCTCGGTAATCCAGTCCACCAGGATCGAGGTGTAGGCCTGCTGCGACACCGGGTCGCTCAACGAATGATCGGCGCCATCGATGATCCGATGGGTCAGCGAATGGGTGTTCTGGCAGGCCGCGCGGTAACTCATGATGGTGGCATGGGGCACGTGGTCGTCGGTTTCCGACTCGACGATCAACACATCACCGCTGAACTTGGCGCAGGCATGCAGGGCGCGATTGGTCTCGGCGTGTACCAGGGTGCTGCGGTAATCCATCAGGTCGGCCTTATCCAGGTCGCGCTTGGGCTTGAGCCACTCCTGGTCGCGGTACAGCGCCGGCACGCGCAGCGCCAACCAGCGTACCGGCCGCAATGAAGTGAGAATCGCCGCCAGATAGCCGCCATAACTGGTGCCCACCACGGCCACGGCCGAGGTGTCGATGGCGGGGTGTGAGAGCAGCCGATCATAGGCCGCCAGCAAATCGCACAGGTTGTCTTCACGGGTGACGCGGGACAAGGGAATGCCGGTGCCGGCGTGGCCGCGCAGGTCGAAAGTCAGGCACACGCAGCCTAAGCCCGCGATGCCTTTGGCGCGCTCCAGGTCGCGTTCCTGGCTGCCGCCCCAGCCGTGCACAAACAAAACGCCGGGGACTTTGGATTTTGGGCTCAGGAAGGTGCCGCTCATCTGTTCGTCGTCAATATCGATCGCAATGCTTTCGCTTCTAGCCGTCATAAGATTTAACCGTCACATACTTGAGAAGAAAGTCGCTGTTTTCGGCCGGGCCGCGATACACCTCAATAGCGTGCGCCGGCAGCGGTTGGTCCACATAGGTCTCTACCGAGGACACATGAATCGCCCGCAGGCCGGGGTTATTGATTAAGCTTTGCAGCGCCGCGACTTCCGCGCTGCTGGCCCCACCCATGCGCCAGGATTGTTCGAGCACGCCACTACGGCGTTGGCCGTCACTGTCCAGGCCTTGGGCAATGTCGTAATTGCGCCGCGAGGCATAGAAACCAGGGTAGGCCTCATCGGCGGCACTGTCGAAGACCTGGGCTTGTTGGATGGCTTCGCGCACATCGTCGGGCAAATCGAGCTCAAGCAGATCTTCATAGCCACCGGGCACCACCAGCAAGGTCGAGCCGCCGTAAACCTCTTCGCCGTGCCCGTCCTGGGTGAGAAATTGCTCGCCGCAGTAGCTGATCACGTGATCGCCGATAAAGCTCTGGCCCACACTGTGGGTGGTGACGTCGTGCAGATCCTGCTCCAGCACTACGCCGTCGTTGAACAGCTGCGCCGCTTCGGGTCGCGCCAGCAAAGCCTCGAATGCGTCGAGGCTGTGGATAACTTCCTGGCCGCGTCCGGCACAGGCATGCACCGGTTTCATGCGAATCGGCCCGCTGTAGAGCAAGCGCGTGGCGGCAGGCAATGCGTCTTCAAGGGCAAACACGCTGAGCCCGTCGAGAACAACCGTGCGCACACGCTCACAGAACGCTGGCGACCAGCCTTCAGGCGCCGTGGCGTCAGGACTTAGCAGGCCGTGGGTGATCGCTTTGGTACAGATGAATGCGTGATCGACATAACCGCCCCACAGATCTTCCGGCCCTCTGATATTAAGCGGTCGCGCTTGAGCGGGGCCGACCAGGGTTTGGGTGGGTAACACATACAAGTCGAGACCGGCGTGTAACTGCGGGTCATAGCTGCCGCCGAATTTAAGCCCAAGGATCTGCGCCAGCCAGCGCGCGAGGGCGCGATTGGTTTCGACTTCATGCTGCGGCGCCCCTTCTCTTGTGGAGTGGGCGACTACGCGTTTTTTGCGTTGAATCGGGGTCATGCGTCCCCCTTGGCGATCCTGCCATGTGTGTGCGAGGAAGGTTGCATGGATCACGCCAAGGCAAGGCTGGGGAGGATGGCCGTTAAATCAAACAGTTACTGACACAGCGATGGCACTAGGCCTGTTTTATTCTGCACGACAGGGGTTTAAACGGACGGTGTTCTGCACGACGCCTCCATCAAAGCAGCTGCGTGGATGGCGACGGGCCAGCTAAGATGCAAGGCACTGCCAACCATCATAAGGACACCCATGGCCAAGCAAGCGCTCATCCTCATCGATATCCAGAACGATTACTTCCCCGAGGGCAAGTGGCCGCTCGATGGCGTGGAAGCCGCGGCGGACAAGGCCGCGCAGGTGCTGCAGGCGTTTCGCCAGGCGGGCAACGCCGTTGTCCATGTGCGCCATGAGTTCACCAGCGAAGACGCGCCCTTCTTCACGCCAGGCTCCGAGGGCGCGCACCTGCATGCCAAGGTACTCAACGAGGGTAATGAGCCGGTGGTACTTAAACACTTTGTGAACGCGTTTCGCGGGACAAACCTGCGCACCGTGCTGGAACAACGCGCCATCACTGACGTGGTGGTGGTCGGCAACATGAGCCATATGTGCATCGACGCCGTGGTGCGGGCTGCGGCAGACCTGGGCTACCAGGTCACGCTGATTCATGACGCCTGCGCGACCCGCGACCAGGTATTCAATGGCCAGGTGATTGCGGCGGCGCAGGTGCATGGCGCTTATATGGCATCGCTGGCCTTTGGGTACGCCAGCGTGGTGTCGACGGATGAATACTTGAAGGCGCAAGCGGCGGCGCAATGACCACCGCTTGTTTGCGGCCCTCAGCGGGTTGCGATGATGAACAGACGCGGAAAAGGCAGTAATACAGTGCCGTCAGCCAGAGCCGGGTAAGCCTGGGTAATACGCGCCTGGTATTGCTGTAGGAATGCGGCTTTTTCGCTATCGGTCAACGGTGCAAGAAACGGCCGCAATGCAGAAGCCTTGAACCACTCCACCACCGCCCCGTGATCGGCCAGCGGGTGTTGATAGGTGGTGCGCCACACGTCGACGGTGCTGCAATGTTTGCTCAGCAGCTCGTAGTAGTAACTGGCGGTGTGCCGCTCATTGTGTTTGACCGCTCCGATCTTTGCCGCCCACGGGCCATCTGCCGCCACTTCGCGGGCCAGCCGGTGGGCAGGTTCGTCGAGGTTGTCCGGGGTTTGTACGGCGAGGGTGCCGCCGGGTGTCAGTTGGTCGAGCAGATGCGGATAAAGCGTGGCGTGGTCAGGTAACCATTGCAGGGACGCGTTGGCGAGGATCACATCGAACTTCTGGCCTGGGCTCCAGGCGCCGATGTCTGCCAGCTCGAAATTCAGTTGCGGCAGGCGCTTGCGGGCGTCGACCAGCATGTCGTCGGAGCTGTCCATGCCCGTAACGTGCGCCTGCGGGAAACGCTCGGCCAACACTTCAGTGGAATTGCCAGGGCCGCACCCCAGGTCGACGGCGCTACGCACATCGGTATTGGGAATGGCCGCGACCAAGTCACGGACCGGGCGGGTGCGTTGCTGTTCAAACATCGTGTATTGCTTGGCAGACCAGGTCATCGCGGCTTTCCTTCTTTGTTAGCGGTGACCACAGCCTAAGTCTTGTGAGCCATGAGAACAAATGCCAGGATTGGCAAACTCCCATACCTTGAAAGTATCCTTATGTTGGAGCTTCGCCAGCTTAAAGCCTTCGTGGCTATTGCCGAGGAAGGCTACATCACCCGCGCCGCAGAACGCCTGGGCATGCAGCAACCGCCGTTGACACGCTTGCTGCAGAGTCTTGAAACGCAATTGGGTGTGGTGTTGATGGAGCGCCTGCCCCGCGGCGTGCGCCCAACCACTGCCGGCCTCGCGTTGCTGGACGAGGCGCGTGACATCCTGGCGCGGGCCGAGGGTGTGGCCGACGTGGTGCGCCGTGCCGCCCGGGGTGAACGGGGCCGACTCGCTATCGGCTTTACCAGCTCGGCGGCGTTGCACCCGTTTGTGCCCAGCGTGCTGCGGCGGTTTCGCGAGGCCTTTGTGGGGGTCTCGGTGGTACTGGAGGAAGCGGGAACCGGCGAACTGCTGGACGCGGTGGTGCAGGAAAAACTGGATGCCGCGTTTATCCGCTCACCGCTCAGTGGCACGCAACAGTTGCAGGACGAACCGATCCTGGTGGAGCCGATGCTGCTGGCGCTGCCGACCGATCACCCGCTGGCACTCGACGCTGGAGGCCCCCTACCCTTGGCGGCGCTGGCGGATGAAGCCTTCGTGCTCTATCGCCGTCGCGTGGGGCTGGGTTTGTATGACGCCATTCTGGTGGCCTGCCGTGAAGCGGGGTTCAGCCCGCAAGTGGTGCAGGAGGCGCCACGCATGACAGCGACCTTGAGCCTTGTGGCTGCGGGGCTTGGCGTCTCCATCGTGCCCGCCTCCATGCAGCGGCTGCGCGGCGATGGCATTATTTATCGCGAGCTGATCGAGTGCCAGAGCCTGGTGGCGCCGTTGCATTTGGCCACGCGTATTGGCGACAGCTCAGCGGTATTGCGCAGGTTCAAGGAGATGGTGGTCACAGCGGCCGCGACAGAGGCTTGATCACAGGCATTAAAAAACCCCCGAGACTTTCGCCTGCGGGGGTTTTGCACGTTCCGGGCCTGGGACCTTAGAACGGGATATCGTCATCAAAGCTGTCGAAATCCGGAGCCGGCTGTGGCGCGGCCTGCTGTGGAGGCGGTGCCTGGCGCGACTGTTGCGGAGCCGACTGCTGCGGGCGCGGAGCCTGCTGGCGTGGGGTCGGAGCGGACTGCTGGTAGTTATTGCCCCCGCCCTGTTGATCGCCCTGCTGTGGACGGCCGCCCAGCAGTTGCATGGTGCCTTGCATGTCCACCACGATTTCGGTGGTGTAACGCTTGATGCCGTCTTTTTCCCACTCGCGGGTTTGCAGTTTGCCTTCGATGTAGACCTGCGAACCTTTGCGCAGGTATTCACCGGCGATTTCTGCCACCTTGCCGAACATCGACACACGGTGCCATTCGGTTTTCTCGACCTTCTGGCCAGTCTGCTTGTCGGTCCACTGTTCGCTGGTCGCCAGACTCAAGTTGGTCACGGCGTTACCGTTAGGCAAGTAGCGAACTTCGGGATCCTGGCCGCATGTACCGACCAATATGACTTTGTTAACCCCACGGGCCATAACGTTCTCCTAGGCTGGGCGCGCTGTCGGCACTGGGTTGACCAGTTGCTCGAGCGTCGCGCGATCCAATAATTCGGTGTCTAATTTGATGTAGATGGCGGCTTCTTCTGCAATAACCACGGCATCTGTAACCCCGGTAACGGCCTTGAGGCGCTCAACCAGACCGGCTTCGCGGATCGCTTCTGGCGATAACGGCAAACGCAGGCTCGTCACATAGGGAGGTTCGCGCATGGTAACAGCAAAGGCCAACCAAAGTGCAGCCAGCCCGGCGCATCCGAGGAACACAACCGACAAACCGCCATGCTGGAACATCCAGCCGCCCATGATGCCGCCAAGCGCGGAGCCGAGGAACTGGCTGGTGGAATACACCCCCATCGCCGTGCCCTTGCCACCGGCCGGTGAAACTTTACTGATCAGCGAAGGCAGCGAAGCCTCCAGCAGGTTGAACGCGGTGAAGAACACCACCGTGCCGATTACCAGCGCCCGCAGGCTGTCGCCGAACTTCCAGAAGAATAGCTCAGTGAGCATCAGCGTCGCGACGGCGCCGAGCAAAACTCGTTTCATTTTGCGTTTCTTCTCGCCGTAGATGATGAACGGGATCATGGCGAAGAACGAAATCAGCAGTGCGGTGAGGTACACCCACCAGTGCTGTTCCTTGGGCAAACCGGCTTTTTCGACCAGGGCCAAGGGCAAAGCAACGAAGCTGCACATCAGCATTGCGTGCAACACGAAGATACCTAAATCCAGACGCAGCAGGTCCGGGTGCTTGAGCGTCGGCAACAATGCCTTGCGTGCGACGCCGGACTCACGGTGCTGCAAGGTGCCGGTGGAGCGCGGCACCATGAAGGCCACGATCACGATGCCGAACAACGCCATGCCGCCGGTGGCGAGGAACAGCCCGTGCAAACCGAAGGCACGGGTCAGCAAGGGGCCGACGACCATCGCAACGGCGAATGAAAGGCCGATGGTCATGCCGATCATGGCCATGGCCTTGGTGCGGTGTTGTTCGCGGGTCAGGTCCGAGAGCAGCGCCATCACCGCCGCGGAAATCGCCCCGGCGCCCTGTAGGACGCGCCCGGCAATCACCCCCCAAATAGAATCGGATTGGGCCGCGACCACACTGCCGAGGGCGAACACGATCAGCCCCAGGTAGATGATGGGACGACGGCCGATACGGTCGGAAATGATCCCGAACGGGATCTGAAAAAGCGCCTGGGTCAGGCCATAGGCGCCAATCGCCAGGCCGATCAGTGCGGGGGTCGCTCCTGCGAGATCCATTCCATAGGTCGCCAGCACCGGCAACACCATAAACATGCCTAGCATACGGAACGCGAACACCAGGGCCAGACCGCTTGCTGCTCGGGTCTCGCCGCTACTCATGCGTTCGCTGTGGGGATCGTGCATGGAAAAACCTCGTGTGAACCGGCGGCGATTCTACCAGTCCCATCGATTGAGAGGGTATATGCGGCGCTTTGCCGCGCAGCTTTCATGTAAGGCTGCACCCGGCACTTTGGCAGTGTATATTCATCCAGTCTTTAGCCGTATACTCCTGCATTATTTACGCCCGCCGTGCGAGGCCATCTTGGACAAGATCCTGATTCGTGGGGCTAGAACCCACAACCTGAAGAACATCGACCTGACCCTGCCCCGGGACAAACTGATCGTCATCACCGGCTTGTCCGGCTCGGGCAAATCGTCACTGGCGTTTGACACGCTGTATGCCGAGGGCCAGCGCCGCTATGTGGAATCGCTGTCGGCCTATGCGCGACAGTTCCTGTCAATGATGGAAAAACCCGACGTCGACACCATTGAAGGCCTGTCGCCGGCGATTTCCATCGAACAGAAGTCGACCTCCCATAACCCGCGTTCCACCGTGGGCACCATCACTGAAATCTACGACTACCTGCGCCTGCTGTATGCGCGCGTAGGTATTCCACGTTGCCCGGACCACGACATTCCGCTGGAAGCCCAGACCGTCAGCCAGATGGTCGACCTGGTGCTGGCCCAGCCGGAAGGCGCCAAGCTGATGCTGCTGGCGCCGGTGATTCGCGAGCGCAAGGGTGAGCACCTGTCGGTGTTCGAAGAGCTGCGTGCCCAGGGCTTTGTGCGGGCGCGCATCAACGGCAAGCTGTATGAGCTGGACGAAGCGCCGAAGCTCGACAAGCAGAAGAAGCATTCGATTGATGTGGTCGTCGACCGCTTCAAGGTACGCGCCGACTTGCAGCAGCGTTTGGCGGAATCGTTCGAGACCGCGCTGAAGCTGGCCGATGGTATTGCCCTGGTCGCACCGATGGATGACGAACCGGGCGAAGAGATCATCTTCTCCGCACGTTTTGCCTGCCCGATCTGCGGCCATGCGATCAGCGAGCTGGAACCCAAGCTGTTTTCCTTCAACAACCCGGCCGGGGCCTGCCCGACGTGCGATGGCCTGGGGGTGAAGCAGTTCTTCGACATCAAGCGCCTGGTCAACGGTGACCTGACCTTGGCGGAAGGTGCCATACGCGGCTGGGACAGGCGCAACGTCTATTACTTCCAGATGCTGGGGTCGCTGGCGTCGCACTATAAATTCAGCCTGGAAGTGCCGTTCAACCAACTGCCAGCCGAGCAGCAGAAAGTCATCCTGCACGGTAGCGGCTCGCAGAATGTCGATTTCAAATACCTGAACGACCGCGGCGATATCGTCAAACGCTCGCACCCGTTTGAGGGCATCGTACCCAACCTGGAGCGGCGCTACCGCGAGACCGAATCGGCGAGCGTACGCGAAGAGCTGGCGAAATTCCTCAGCACCCAACCGTGCCCCGACTGCCGCGGCACGCGCCTGCGTCGTGAGGCGCGGCACGTATGGGTAGGCGAGAAGACGTTGCCGGCAGTAACCAACCTGCCGATCGGCGATGCCTGTGAATACTTCGGTGTACTCAAGCTGACCGGCCGCCGTGGGGAAATTGCCGACAAGATTCTCAAGGAAATTCGCGAGCGCTTGCAGTTCCTGGTCAACGTCGGCCTGGACTACCTGTCGCTGGATCGCAGCGCGGATACCTTGTCCGGTGGTGAGGCCCAGCGGATTCGCCTGGCCAGCCAGATTGGTGCCGGCCTGGTGGGCGTTCTGTACATCCTCGACGAGCCGTCGATCGGCCTGCACCAACGTGACAATGATCGCCTGCTGGGTACGCTGAAACACCTGCGCGATATCGGCAACACGGTGATCGTGGTTGAGCACGACGAAGACGCGATTCGCCTGGCCGATTATGTGGTCGACATTGGTCCTGGTGCGGGTGTGCATGGCGGGCATATTGTCGCCGAGGGCACGCCTGCCGAAGTGATGGCTCACCCGGACTCGTTGACCGGCAAGTACCTGTCCGGTCGCGTGAAAATCGAAGTGCCAGCCAAGCGCACGCCGCGTAACAAAAAAATGGCGCTGCACCTCAAGGGCGCGCGCGGAAATAACCTGCGCAATGTCGACCTGGAGATTCCGCTGGGCTTGCTGACCTGCGTGACCGGTGTTTCCGGCTCGGGCAAATCGACGCTGATCAACAACACGCTGTTCCCACTGAGCGCCACCGCCCTGAACGGCGCGACTACCCTGGAAGCAGCTGCACACGACAGCATCAAGGGCCTGGAGCACTTGGACAAGGTGGTCGATATCGACCAAAGCCCGATTGGCCGCACACCCCGCTCGAACCCTGCGACCTATACCGGGTTGTTCACGCCGATACGCGAACTGTTTGCCGGCGTGCCAGAGTCGCGCTCACGGGGCTATGGGCCTGGCCGGTTCTCGTTCAACGTCAAGGGTGGCCGCTGCGAAGCTTGCCAGGGCGATGGCCTGATCAAAGTGGAAATGCACTTCCTGCCGGACATCTACGTGCCGTGCGATGTGTGCAAGAGCAAGCGCTACAACCGCGAAACCCTGGAGATCAAGTACAAGGGCAAGAGCATCCACGAAACCCTCGAGATGACCATCGAGGAAGCGCGGGTGTTCTTCGACGCAGTTCCAGCATTGGCGCGCAAGCTGCAGACGCTGATGGATGTGGGCCTGTCGTACATCAAGCTGGGGCAGTCAGCGACCACGCTGTCGGGTGGCGAGGCGCAACGGGTGAAGTTGTCTCGTGAGCTGTCCAAACGCGACACGGGCAAGACCCTGTATATCCTCGATGAGCCAACCACGGGCCTGCACTTCGCGGACATTCAGCAATTGCTCGACGTTTTGCACCGCTTGCGCGACCACGGCAACACGGTGGTAGTCATCGAACACAACCTGGATGTGATCAAAACGGCCGACTGGCTGGTGGACCTCGGACCGGAAGGCGGTTCCAAGGGTGGCCAGATCATTGCGGTGGGCACGCCGGAGCAGGTCTCCGAGATGCCACAGTCGCATACTGGTTACTACTTGAAGCCACTGCTGGCACGCGACAGAGCCTGATTTATCGGGCTCATGAAAAAGCCCCTGTCACTTTGCGGTGACAGGGGCTTTTTTGCAGCCGCAAATCAGAACTGCGATTGCAGGTAATTCTCCAGACCGACCAACTTGATCAGCCCCAACTGCTTTTCAAGCCAGTAGGTGTGATCTTCTTCGGTGTCATTCAACTGCACGCGCAGAATTTCGCGAGTGACATAGTCGTTGTGCTGTTCACAGAGCTCGATGCCCTTGCAGAGCGCGGCACGCACCTTGTACTCGAGGCGAAGGTCGGCAGCGAGCATGTCAGGTACCGTGGTGCCCACGTCCAGGTCGTCGGGACGCATGCGCGGCGTGCCTTCGAGCATCAGGATACGGCGCATCAGCGCGTCGGCGTGCTGTGCCTCTTCTTCCATTTCGTGGTTGATACGCTCGTAGAGCTCGGTAAAGCCCCAGTCTTCGTACATACGCGAATGGATGAAATATTGGTCACGAGCTGCCAGTTCGCCCGTCAGCAACGTGTTGAGGTAATCGATTACGTCGGGGTGACCTTGCATCGCCCTACATCTCCCTGCTTGAAAGTCTGTAGTTTGAACCATGCTGACTCGAAGGTCACGGGACAAACGGCAGAAAAGCGAAGATATTCAGAGAAAAGTGGCGGAAATAACGCAAAAACCGCCCGAATGAGGGCGGTTCTGCTTCTCGTTTAGAGTCAGCTAAGCGTTACGCCCAATGCAGTTGCAATGCCCTGGCCGTAAGCTGGGTCAGCCTTGAAAAAGTGCTGAAGCTGGCGCTGAACCACATCACTGCTGACGCCAGCCATCGCGCCGGCGATGTTGTTAATCAGCAGCGCTTTCTGAGCGTCGTCTTGCAGGCGGAACAACGCACCGGCATGGCTGTAGTAGTCCGTGTCTTCACGTTGATCATAACGGTCAGCAGCACCGTTCAGCGCCAGAGGCGGCTCAGCGTACTGTGGCGCCTGCTTTGGTGTATCCGCCACGCTGTTGGGCTCATAGTTAGGAGACGCACCACCGTAACCAAAGGACATGGAACCATCGCGCTGGTTGTTATTGACCGGACTCAATGGGGAGTTGATCGGCAACTGCTGATGGTTGGTGCCGACGCGATAGCGGTGGGCGTCCGCATAAGCGAAAACACGGCCTTGAAGCATACGGTCTGGCGACAGACCAACACCCGGAACCATATTGCTTGGGCCGAAGCATGCCTGCTCGACTTCAGCAAAGTAATTCACTGGATTACGGTTCAGCTCCAGCTCACCCACCTCGATCAACGGAAACTCCTGCTGCGACCAGGTCTTAGTCACGTCGAACGGGTTTTCATAGTGAGCAGCGGCCTGAGCCTCGGTCATGATCTGGATGTTGACGCTCCACTTCGGAAAGTCACCGCGCTCAATCGCATCAAACAGGTCACGCTGCGCGTAATCAGGATCGGTACCGGCGATACGTGTCGCCTCCTCGGGTGTCAGGTTTTTGATCCCTTGCTTGGTTTTATAGTGCCACTTGACCCAATGGCGCTCGCCTTTAGCGTTGATAAGGCTGTAGGTATGGCTCCCGAAGCCGTGCATGTGACGATAGCCGTCTGGAGTGCCACGATCCGAGAACAGAATGGTGATCTGGTGCAGCGCCTCTGGGGACAATGACCAGAAGTCCCAGACCATCTGTGCACTTTTGAGGTTGGTTTGCGGCAACCGTTTCTGGGTGTGGATAAAATCTGGAAACTTGAGCGGGTCGCGAATGAAGAACACCGGGGTGTTGTTACCAACGATGTCCCAGTTACCTTCCTCGGTGTAAAACTTCAAGGCAAAGCCGCGCGGGTCACGCGCAGTATCTGCCGAGCCACGCTCACCACCCACCGTGGAAAAACGCAGAAACGTTGGAGTCTGCTTGCCTACCGACTCAAACAGCTTGGCGCGGGTGTATTGGGTGATGTCCCGAGTGACGGTAAACGTACCGTGTGCACCTGAGCCTTTGGCGTGCACCCGACGCTCAGGAATGTTCTCACGGTTGAAGTGCGCAAGCTTCTCGATGAGATGAAAATCATCGAGGAGCAGTGGCCCACGCGAGCCGGCAGTGCGGGAGTTCTGGTTATCTGCGACGGGAGCGCCGCTGGCGGTGGTCAGAATTGTACTCATGCTCAATCTTCCTCAGGTCAGGCTTAGAACTGCCGGCTAATCGGCTGGAGGGAGTATTGACCATCAAGATGACACCATCAAATGCATTAAATTATGGACTTTGATAGAAAATAACTAATAACCCGTCAGGGCGAATAGAGTTTGGATTAATAAGGGAACCGGCAGCGACTTGAGGAATATAGACGACTTTCCTATCGCCCACAAAAAACCGGGCACTAGGCCCGGTTCTTCGTTGCAGCGTGTCGTCTTACTCGGCGCTTACAGCTTCGCCGGCAGTAGCACGATCAACCAACTCGACATACGCCATAGGCGCGTTGTCGCCAGTGCGGAAGCCGCACTTGAGGATGCGCAGGTAGCCACCCTCACGGGTAGCGTAACGCTTGCCCAGGTCGTTGAAGAGCTTACCAACGATAGCTTTCGAACGAGTACGGTCGAAAACCAAACGGCGGTTAGCCAGGCTGTCTGTCTTGGCCAAAGTGATCAGCGGCTCAGCAACGCGACGCAGTTCTTTAGCTTTCGGCAGGGTAGTTTTGATCAGCTCGTGCTCGAACAGCGACACCGCCATGTTTTGAAACATGGCCTTGCGGTGCGAGCTGGTACGGCTCAGGTGACGACCACTTTTACGATGACGCATGGTTCATTCCTTACCAAACTCACGTTCGGTGATTACGACGATCAGGCAGTCGCCTTGTCGTCCTTCTTAAGACTTGCAGGCGGCCAGTTGTCGAGGCGCATGCCGAGGGACAGACCGCGGGAGGCCAGAACGTCCTTGATTTCAGTCAAGGATTTCTTGCCCAGGTTCGGAGTCTTCAACAGTTCTACTTCGGTACGCTGAATCAGGTCGCCGATGTAGTAAATGTTTTCCGCCTTAAGGCAGTTAGCCGAACGTACAGTCAGTTCCAGATCGTCAACCGGGCGAAGCAGGATCGGATCGATCTCGTCTTCCTGCTCGATTACCACTGGTTCGCTGTCACCTTTGAGGTCGACGAACGCAGCCAACTGCTGTTGCAGAATGGTTGCAGCGCGGCGGATAGCCTCTTCAGGATCCAGAGTACCGTTGGTTTCCAGATCAATAACCAGCTTGTCCAGGTTAGTACGCTGCTCGACACGGGCGTTTTCCACCACGTATGCGATACGGCGAACCGGGCTGAACGAAGAGTCAAGCTGCAAGCGACCAATGCTGCGGCTTTCGTCTTCATCGCTCTGACGCGAGTCGGCCGGTTCATAACCACGACCACGAGCTACAGTGAGCTTCATGTTCAGGGCGCCGTTAGACGCCAGGTTAGCGATTACGTGATCGGGATTAACGATCTCGACATCATGATCCAGCTGAATATCGGCAGCGGTAACCACCCCCGAACCCTTCTTCGACAAGGTCAGCGTAACTTCGTCACGGCCGTGCAGCTTGATAGCCAGACCTTTAAGGTTCAACAGGATTTCAATTACGTCTTCCTGTACACCTTCGATGGCGCTGTACTCGTGGAGCACACCGTCAATCTCGGCCTCGACTACTGCACAGCCGGGCATTGAGGACAACAGGATGCGGCGCAGCGCGTTGCCCAGGGTGTGGCCAAAACCACGCTCGAGAGGCTCGAGAGTGATCTTGGCGCGGGTTGGACTGACAACCTGCACATCAATGTGGCGGGGTGTCAGGAACTCATTTACCGAAATCTGCATGGATGCACCTATTTTCTAGCCCTTACTTGGAGTAGAGCTCGACAATCAGGCTTTCGTTGATGTCGGCGGACAGATCACTGCGAGCAGGAACGTTCTTGAAAACGCCCGACTTCTTCTCAGTGTCTACTTCTACCCATTCTACGCGGCCACGTTGGGCACACAGATCGAGAGCTTGGACAATGCGAAGTTGGTTTTTTGCTTTCTCGCGAATCGCGACCACGTCACCAGCACGAACCTGGTAGGACGGAACGTTAACGGTTTGGCCGTTTACGCTGACGGATTTGTGCGATACCAGCTGACGGGATTCGGCACGAGTCGAACCAAAGCCCATACGGTATACAACGTTGTCCAGACGGCATTCGAGCAGTTGCAGCAGGTTTTCACCGGTTGCACCTTTCTTGCCAGCAGCTTCTTTGTAGTAGCCGCTGAACTGACGCTCGAGAACGCCGTAAATACGACGGACCTTCTGCTTTTCACGCAGTTGGGTGCCGTAATCGGACTGGCGACCGCGGCGTTGGCCGTGGATACCAGGTGCTGCTTCAATGTTGCACTTCGATTCGATCGCGCGCACGCCGCTCTTCAAGAAGAGATCGGTGCCTTCGCGACGAGCGAGTTTGCATTTTGGACCAATGTAACGAGCCATTCTTTACAATCTCCTGGATTACACGCGGCGCTTCTTCGGCGGACGGCACCCGTTGTGCGGGATTGGCGTCACGTCGGTGATGCTGGCGATCTTATAGCCACAGCCGTTCAAAGCACGGACAGCAGACTCACGACCTGGACCTGGACCTTTGACGTTAACGTCGAGGTTTTTCAGGCCGTATTCCAGCGCAGCTTGACCAGCACGTTCAGCAGCTACTTGAGCAGCAAACGGGGTGGACTTGCGGGAACCGCGGAAACCCGAACCACCAGAGGTAGCCCAAGACAGCGCGTTACCTTGACGGTCGGTGATGGTCACGATGGTGTTGTTAAAAGATGCATGGATGTGGGCGATGCCATCAACCACTGTCTTTTTAACTTTTTTACGAGGACGAGCAGCAGGTTTTGCCATGATAATTTTCCTGTCGATTCGCGTGGGCGATTACTTGCGGATCGGCTTACGCGGACCTTTACGGGTACGCGCGTTAGTCTTGGTACGCTGACCGCGTACTGGAAGACCACGACGATGACGCAGACCACGGTAGCAACCGAGGTCCATCAAACGCTTGATTTTCATGTTGATTTCGCGACGCAGGTCACCTTCAGTGGTGAACTTCGCCACTTCGCCACGCAACAGCTCAATCTGCTCGTCGCTCAGATCTTTGATCTTTGCGGCTGGGTTTACCCCAGTGTCTGCGCAAATTTTCTGCGCAGTAGTGCGACCAACACCATAGATGTAGGTCAGCGAGATAACAGTGTGCTTGTTATCTGGAATGTTAACGCCTGCAATACGGGCCATTCAGTGGGACTCCAATTGACAGCTACCTACGCCCCGGAAGCCAAGAAATAGGGCGCGAGATAATATCGCTGTAATAACAAATAATCAACCCGGCAGCGCACTAGCTGCCGGGCTTCAAGCGGATCACACTCAGCCTTGGCGCTGTTTGTGACGCGGTTCCGCGCTGCAAATTACTCGAACAACACCTTCGCGGCGAATAATCTTGCAGTTACGGCACAGCTTTTTCACCGATGCACGAACTTTCATCACCAACTCCTCGAACCTTATGGGGTACTCAGCGCAACATGCCGCTGCCGTAGCCCTTCAGGTTGGCTTTCTTCATCAGGGATTCGTACTGGTGCGAAACGAGGTGCGATTGTACTTGGGACATGAAGTCCATCACAACCACGACCACGATCAGCAACGAGGTCCCGCCAAGGTAGAACGGAACGTTTGCTGCAACCACCAGGAACTGGGGAAGCAAGCACACGGCCGTCATATATAGAGCACCGAACAGGGTCAAACGAGTCAGAACGCCATCAATGTAGCGTGCCGACTGCTCACCTGGACGGATACCCGGAATAAAGGCACCGGACTTCTTCAGGTTTTCCGCTACGTCTTTCGGATTGAACATCAACGCCGTATAGAAGAAGCAGAAGAAAATAATCCCTGCACTAAACAGCAGAATATTCAACGGCTGACCAGGAGCGATCGACTGAGAGAGGTCCTGCAGCCAGCCCATATTTTCAGACTGACCAAACCAGGTACCCAACGAAGCCGGAAACAGCAAAATGCTGCTCGCGAAAATTGCCGGAATAACACCGGCCATATTCACTTTCAGCGGCAAGTGGCTGGTCTGCGCAGCAAAGACCTTACGGCCCTGCTGACGCTTGGCGTAGTGAACAGCAATACGACGCTGGCCACGCTCAATGAACACCACAAAACCGATAATCGCTACTGCCAGCACACCGATGGCAACCAGGGCGAAGATATTGATATCACCCTGACGTGCAGACTCGAAAGACTGCCCGATTGCTCTCGGAAGACCGGCGACGATACCTGCGAAAATCAACATCGAGATACCGTTGCCAACACCACGCTCAGTAATCTGCTCACCCAGCCACATCATGAACATCGCGCCAGCCACAAACGTGGATACCGCGACGAAATAGAAGCCAAAGTCACCAGTGAACGCAACGCCCTGCCCCGCCAGGCCAACGGACATGCCGATAGCTTGAACCAGGGCGAGAACGACAGTGCCGTAGCGGGTGTACTGGCTAATCTTGCGACGGCCAGCTTCACCTTCCTTCTTCAACTGCTCCAGCTGCGGGCTCACGGCGGTCATCAACTGCATGATGATCGATGCCGAAATGTACGGCATGATCCCCAATGCAAAGATGCTCATCCGCTCCAGCGCGCCGCCGGAAAACATGTTGAACAAGCTAAGAATGGTCCCCTCATTCTGTCGAAACAGGTCTGCGAGTCGGTCCGGGTTGATACCTGGAACCGGGATGTGTGCGCCTATTCGGTAGACGATAATCGCCAGGAACAGAAAACGCAGACGAGCCCAAAGTTCAGACATACCGCCTTTGCCGAGCGCTGAGAGAGCACCTTGCTTAGCCATTTATTCCTCGAACTTGCCGCCAGCTGCTTCGATAGCCGAACGCGCACCTTTGGTGGCGCCGATTCCCTTGCCGATAGTGACAGCGCGAGTCACTTCACCGGACAACATGATTTTCACACGTTGTACGTTGACGTTGATCACGTTGGCATCTTTCAGGGTCTGCACAGTAACGATGTCGCCTTCCACTTTAGCCAGCTCGGACAGACGCACTTCTGCGCGATCCATGGCTTTCAGGGATACGAAACCGAACTTAGGCAGGCGACGATGCAGCGGCTGTTGACCGCCTTCAAAGCCAGGAGCAATGGTGCCACCGGAGCGGGAGGTTTGACCTTTGTGGCCACGGCCACCAGTCTTACCCAAACCGCTACCGATACCACGGCCCGGACGATGCTTTTCGCGACGGGAACCCGGCGCTGGACTCAGATCATTGAGTTTCATCGATTAACCCTCTACACGCAGCATGTAGTAAGCCTTGTTGATCATCCCGCGATTCTCGGGAGTATCCTGGACTTCTACAGTGTGACCGATGCGACGCAGACCCAAACCTTTAACACACAGTTTGTGGTTAGGGATGCGGCCGGTCATGCTTTTGATCAGCGTTACTTTAACGGTAGCCATGATCAGAAGATCTCCTTGACAGTCAGACCACGCTTGGCAGCGATGGACTCAGGAGATTGCATAGCTTTCAAACCCTTGAAAGTGGCGTGAACCACGTTTACCGGGTTAGTCGAGCCGTAGCACTTGGCCAGAACGTTCTGAACGCCAGCAACCTCGAGGACAGCACGCATAGCGCCGCCAGCGATGATACCGGTACCTTCAGAAGCAGGCTGCATGTACACCTTCGAAGCGCCGTGAGCGGACTTCATTGCGTACTGCAGCGTGGTGCCGTTCAGATCAACTTGGATCATGTTGCGACGAGCAGCTTCCATTGCCTTCTGGATCGCGGCAGGCACTTCACGTGACTTGCCACGGCCGAAGCCAACACGCCCTTTACCATCACCTACCACCGTCAACGCGGTGAAAGTGAAGATACGGCCGCCTTTAACGGTTTTGGCTACGCGGTTAACTTGAACCAGCTTCTCAATGTAGCCTTCGTCGCGCTTTTGGTCGTTATTTGACATAACTTAGAACTCCAGCCCAGCTTCACGAGCAGCATCAGCCAGCGCTTTCACGCGACCGTGGTACTTGAAGCCAGAGCGGTCGAAAGCCACTTGCGAGACGCCCACGGCCTTAGCACGTGTAGCGACCAGCTGGCCAACCTTTGTGGCCGCGTCGATGTTGCCGGTGGCACCATCACGCAGTTCTTTATCCAAAGTCGAGGCGCTGGCCAGGACTTTGTTGCCGTCGGCCGAGATGACCTGGGCGTAGATGTGCTGCGACGAGCGGTACACGCAGAGACGCACGACTTCGAGTTCGTGCATTTTCAGGCGTGCTTTGCGAGCGCGACGCAGTCGAGTAACTTTTTTGTCGGTCATTTGCTATGCCCTACTTCTTCTTGGCTTCTTTACGACGGACGACTTCGTCCGCGTAGCGCACACCTTTGCCTTTGTACGGCTCTGGTGGACGGAAGTCGCGGATCTCAGCGGCCACCTGACCTACCAGCTGCTTATCAATACCCTTGATCAGGATATCGGTTTGGCTAGGGGTCTCAGCGGTGATGCCTTCCGGCAGTTCGTAATCCACTGGGTGCGAGAAGCCAAGGGCCAGGTTCAAAACCGTGCCTTTTGCTTGCGCTTTGTAACCAACACCGACCAGCTGGAGCTTACGCTCGAAGCCTTGGCTTACGCCTTGGACCATGTTGTTTACCAACGCACGCGTGGTACCGGCCATTGCGCGAGTTTGTTGATCGCCATTGCGAGCAGCGAAACGCAGCTCACCAGCTTCTTCAACGATCTCAACGGACGAATGGATGTTCAGTTCAAGAGTGCCCTTGGCACCCTTCACCGAAAGCTGTTGGCCTGCGAATTTTACTTCGACACCGGCTGGCAGCTTAACGGGGTTCTTAGCGACGCGAGACATGCTTATCCCCCCTTAGAACACAGTGCAAAGAACTTCGCCGCCGACACCGGCAGCGCGCGCAGCACGATCCGTCATCACACCTTTGTTGGTGGAGACGATAGACACGCCCAGACCGCCACGAACTTTCGGCAGATCTTCAGCGGACTTGTACTGACGCAGGCCTGGACGGCTAACGCGCTTCACTTCTTCAATGACCGAACGGCCTTCGAAGTACTTCAGCTCGATGGACAGCAGTGGCTTGGTTTCGCTGCTGATCTGATAACCCGCAATGTAGCCTTCGTCTTTCAGGACTTTGGCAACAGCTACCTTCAACTTGGAAGATGGCATGCTTACGACGGACTTTTCAGCCATCTGGGCATTACGGATACGAGTTAGCATGTCCGCTAACGGGTCCTGCATACTCATGGGCTAGACGCTCCTAATACAAAAAAATTAGCCTTGCGGCTACATATGTCGCCGAGAATCTCCGGCCATAAAAAACACGGGCTCAGGCGAGCCGCGTATTTTAGACATACTCCGGAAATGAAACAAGCCCCAAAAGGGGCTTGATCCAGATTCAAGGTCACCGGCGGTCAGTATCTTGCGATTCTGCCCACCTGGACGCTGAAAGTACTTACCAGCTGGCTTTAACCAGACCTGGTACGTCACCACGCATTGCCGCTTCACGCAGTTTGTTACGGCCGAGGCCGAACTTGCGGTAAACGCCGTGTGGACGACCGGTCAGGCGGCAGCGGTTACGCATGCGCGAAGCGCTTGCGTCACGTGGCTGCTTCTGCAGAGCAACTGTAGCTTCCCAGCGCGCTTCTGGACTTGCGTTCAGATCAACGATGATTGCTTTCAGTGCTGCACGCTTCTTGGCGTACTTGGCAACCGTGAGCTGACGCTTCAGCTCGCGGTTTTTCATGCTCATCTTGGCCATGGTCCTACTCCAATCAGTTGCGGAACGGGAATTTGAAAGCACGCAACAGGGCGCGACCTTCATCATCGTTCTTGGCAGTGGTGGTCAGGGTGATGTCCAGACCGCGGAGAGCATCGATCTTGTCGTAGTCGATTTCCGGGAAGATGATCTGCTCTTTCACGCCCATGCTGTAGTTACCACGACCATCGAAGGACTTGGCATTCAGGCCGCGGAAGTCGCGAACCCGAGGCAGGGAGATCGACAGCAGACGATCCAGGAATTCATACATACGCTCACGGCGCAGAGTCACTTTGACGCCGATCGGCCAACCTTCACGGACTTTAAAGCCAGCGATGGATTTCCGAGCGTAAGTCACAACGACTTTTTGACCGGTGATCTTTTCCAGGTCAGCAACAGCGTGCTCGATGACTTTTTTGTCACCGACCGCTTCGCCCAGACCCATGTTCAGGGTGATTTTGGTAACGCGTGGAACTTCCATCACGTTCGAAAGCTTAAGTTCTTCCTTAAGTTTCGGTGCGATTTCTTTCCAGTAAATCTCTTTTAGTCGTGCCATGGTCTTCTACCTAGCAGTGTTCAAGCATCAACCGCTTTTTGGGTCGACTTGAAGACACGAATTTTCTTGCCGTCTTCTACTTTGAAACCAACGCGGTCAGCCTTGTTGGTTTCGCCGTTGAAAATGGCGACGTTAGAAGCGTCCAGTGGAGCTTCTTTTTCGACGATACCGCCTTGTACGCCCGACATCGGGTTAGGCTTGGTATGACGCTTAACCAGGTTCAGACCGCCGATAACCAGACGGTTATTAGCGAGAACCTTAAGCACCTTACCGCGCTTACCTTTGTCTTTGCCGGCGATCACGATGATCTCGTCGTCACGACGAATCTTTTGCATGTCGGATCTCCTTACAGCACTTCTGGGGCGAGCGAGACGATCTTCATGAACTTCTCAGTACGAAGTTCACGGGTCACTGGCCCAAAGATACGGGTGCCGATCGGCTCTTGCTTGTTGTTCAGAAGAACAGCAGCGTTGCCATCAAAGCGGATAATGGAGCCATCAGCACGGCGTACGCCGTGACGAGTGCGGACTACAACAGCAGTCATCACTTGGCCTTTTTTCACTTTACCGCGAGGAATTGCTTCCTTCACGGTAACTTTGATGATGTCACCGATACCAGCGTAACGACGATGGGAGCCACCCAGCACCTTGATGCACATAACACGGCGAGCGCCGCTGTTATCGGCCACATCGAGCATGGATTGAGTCTGAATCATATAATTTCTCCGACCCCTAGTCCTTAGACTTCCACAGCGCGTTCGAGAACATCAACCAGTGCCCAAGACTTGGTCTTGGCCAGCGGACGAGTTTCACGAATAGTGACTTTGTCGCCGATGTGGCACTGGTTGGTTTCGTCGTGCGCGTGCAGCTTAGTCGAACGCTTAACATATTTACCGTAGATCGGGTGCTTAACGCGACGCTCGATCAGTACGGTGATGGTTTTGTCCATCTTGTCGCTGACAACACGGCCAGTCAGCGTACGGACAGTCTTTTCGGCTTCAGCCATGATCACTTACCTGCCTGCTGGTTGAGCACAGTCTTCACGCGAGCGATGTCACGCTTAACTTGCGAGAGCAGATGAGACTGCCCCAACTGGCCAGTTGCTTTCTGCATACGCAGATTGAACTGGTCGCGCAGCAGGCCGAGCAGTTGCTCGTTCAGCTGCTGTGCGGATTTTTCACGAAGTTCATTCGCTTTCATCACATCACCGTCCGTTTAACAAAGGCGGTGGCGAGCGGCAGCTTTGCAGCAGCCAGGGCAAAAGCCTCACGCGCCAGCTCTTCAGTTACACCCTCGATTTCATACAGGACTTTGCCTGGCTGAATCTGGGCTACCCAGTATTCCACGTTACCCTTACCTTTACCCATCCGAACCTCGAGAGGCTTTTTGGAGATCGGCTTGTCCGGGAATACACGGATCCAGATCTTGCCGCCACGTTTTACGTGACGGGTCAGTGCACGACGCGCTGACTCGATCTGACGAGCGGTGAGACGACCACGAGCTACAGACTTCAGCGCGAACTCGCCGAAGCTGACTTTGCTACCGCGCTGAGCCAGACCACGGTTGTGGCCTGTCATCTGCTTGCGGAACTTCGTACGCTTAGGTTGCAACATTTGGCGTACCCCTTACTTAGCAGCTTTTTTACGAGGCGCTGGTGCTTGTGGTTTCAGTTCTTCTTGGCGACCACCAATTACTTCGCCCTTGAAGATCCAAACCTTTACACCGATCACACCGTAAGTGGTGTGAGCTTCGTAGTTGGCATAGTCGATGTCGGCACGCAGGGTGTGCAGTGGCACACGACCTTCGCGATACCATTCAGTACGTGCGATTTCAGCACCGCCGAGACGACCGCTCACTTGGATTTTGATGCCTTTGGCACCAATGCGCATGGCGTTCTGTACAGCGCGCTTCATAGCGCGACGGAACATTACACGACGCTCCAGCTGCTGAGCTACGCTCTGCGCAACCAGCATACCGTCGAGCTCCGGCTTACGGATCTCTTCGATATTGATGTGCACAGGCACACCCATTTGCTTGGTCAGGTCCTGACGCAGTTTCTCAACATCTTCACCTTTCTTCCCGATAACGATACCTGGACGAGCGGTGTGGATGGTGATACGTGCAGTTTGTGCCGGACGATGGATATCGATACGGCTTACGGACGCGCTTTTTAGTTTGTCTTGGAGATACTCACGCACCTTCAGATCAGCGAACAAATAGTCCGCATAAGTCCGACCGTCTGCGTACCAGACGGAGGTGTGCTCCTTGACGATTCCCAGGCGAATGCCAATGGGATGTACTTTCTGACCCATCTCTTCGACTCCGTTACTTGTCAGCAACCTTGACAGTGATATGGCAAGACCGCTTGACGATGCGATCAGCACGGCCTTTGGCACGTGGCATGATGCGCTTCAGCGAACGCCCTTCGTTGACGAAAACGGTGCTGACCTTCAGGTCATCAACGTCTGCGCCTTCGTTATGCTCGGCGTTGGCTACGGCCGACTCCAGCACTTTCTTCATGATCTCGGCGGCTTTCTTACTGCTGAAAGCCAACAGGTTGAGCGCTTCGCCCACCTTCTTCCCGCGGATCTGGTCGGCGACCAAGCGGGCTTTCTGGGCGGAGATTCGAGCGCCCGACAACTTAGCGGCTACTTCCATTTCCTAACCCCTTAACGCTTGGCTTTCTTGTCTGCCACGTGCCCACGATAAGTGCGGGTACCGGCAAACTCGCCCAGTTTGTGGCCGACCATGTCTTCGTTAACGAGAACTGGGACGTGTTGGCGACCGTTGTGTACTGCGATGGTCAGACCGACCATTTGTGGCAGGATCATCGAACGACGCGACCAGGTCTTAACTGGTTTGCGATCGTTCTTTTCCGCCGCCACTTCGATCTTCTTCAGTAGGTGAAGATCAATAAAAGGACCTTTTTTCAGAGAACGTGGCACTGTCGTATCCCTCTATTTACTTGCGACGACGGACGATCATTTTGTCGGTACGCTTATTACCACGAGTCTTCGCGCCCTTAGTCGGGAAGCCCCATGGCGATACCGGATGACGACCACCAGAGGTACGACCTTCACCACCACCGTGTGGGTGGTCAACCGGGTTCATGGCAACACCACGAACGGTTGGGCGAACGCCACGCCAGCGTTTGGCACCAGCTTTACCCAGCGAACGCAGGCTGTGCTCGGAGTTCGAGACTTCGCCCAAGGTCGCGCGGCATTCAGCCAGCACTTTACGCATCTCACCAGAACGCAGACGCAGGGTCACGTAGACACCTTCACGAGCGATCAGCTGAGCCGAAGCACCAGCGGAACGAGCGATTTGCGCGCCTTTACCTGGCTTCAATTCGATGCCGTGTACGGTGCTACCAACTGGAATGTTACGCAGTTGCAGAGCGTTGCCCGGCTTGATCGGTGCCAAAGCACCTGCGATCAGCTGGTCACCAGCACTCACGCCTTTAGGGGCGATGATGTAGCGACGCTCGCCATCTGCGTACAGCAGCAGAGCGATGTGAGCAGTACGGTTTGGATCGTATTCGATACGCTCGACAGTGGCAGAGATGCCATCTTTGTCGTTGCGACGGAAATCGACCAGACGATAATGCTGCTTATGGCCACCACCGATGTGACGAGTGGTAATACGACCATTGTTGTTACGACCACCAGTCTTCGATTTTTTCTCGAGCAGCGGTGCGTGAGGAGCGCCTTTATGCAGCTCCTGGTTGACCACCTTGACCACAAAACGGCGGCCAGGGGAAGTCGGTTTGCATTTAACGATTGCCATGATGCACCCCTTCCTTACTCAGCACTGCTGCTGAAATCGAGATCTTGGCCTGGCTGAAGGGAGATAACTGCCTTCTTCCAGTCATTACGCTTGCCCAGACCGCGAGCAGTGCGCTTGCTCTTACCCAGAACATTCAGGGTAGTAACACGCTCTACTTTCACGCTGAACAGGCTTTCGACGGCCTTCTTGATTTCCAGCTTGGTTGCGTCAGTTGCAACCTTGAAAACGAACTGGCCTTTCTTGTCAGCCAGAACCGTAGCCTTTTCGGAAACGTGCGGGCCAAGCAGAACTTTAAATACGCGTTCCTGGTTCATCCCAGCAGCTCCTCGAATTTCTTCACGGCCGACACGGTGATCAACACCTTGTCGTATGCGATCAGACTAACTGGATCGGAACCTTGCACGTCACGTACATCAACGTGTGGCAGGTTGCGAGCAGCCAGGTACAGGTTCTGATCAACAGCTTCCGACACGATCAAAACGTCGGTCAGGCTCATGTTGTTCAGTTTGCCCAGCAGATCTTTGGTTTTTGGACTTTCAACAGCGAAGTCTTGAACCACGACCAGACGATCAGTACGCACGAGTTCAGCAAGGATGGAGCGCAGTGCTGCGCGATACATCTTCTTGTTGAGCTTCTGAGTGTGATCCTGTGGACGAGCTGCGAAAGTGGTACCGCCGCCACGCCAGATTGGGCTACGGATAGTACCGGCACGAGCACGGCCAGTACCTTTCTGACGCCAAGGGCGCTTACCGCCACCACGTACGTCGGAACGGGTCTTTTGCTGCTTGCTACCTTGACGGCCGCCGGCCATGTAGGCCACGACTGCTTGGTGAACCAGCGTCTCGTTGAATTCGCCGCCAAATGTCAGTTCGGAAACTTCGATCGCTTGAGCGTCATTTACATTTAATTGCATGTCAGCTTCCCCTTAACCGCGAGCCTTGGCCGCTGGACGTACAACCAGGTTGCCGCCAGTAGCGCCAGGAACAGCACCCTTGACCAACAACAGATTGCGTTCAGCGTCGACGCGCACTACTTCGAGGGACTGCACGGTCACGCGCTCAGCGCCCATATGACCGGACATTTTTTTGCCCTTGAATACACGACCAGGAGTCTGGCACTGGCCAATAGAGCCCGGGACGCGGTGGGAAACGGAGTTACCGTGAGTGTTGTCTTGGCCACGGAAATTCCAACGCTTGATCGTACCCTGGAAGCCTTTACCCTTGGACTGACCGGTTACATCAACCAGTTGACCAGCGGCGAAGATTTCAGCGTTGATCAGATCGCCAGCCTGGTAGTCGCCGTCTTCGAGACGGAACTCCATAACAGTGCGACCAGCTGCAACGTTTGCTTTAGCGAAGTGACCTGCTTGAGCAGCAGTCACGCGCGAAGCACGACGCTCGCCGACAGTGACTTGCACTGCACGATAGCCATCGGTTTCTTCAGTTTTGAACTGGGTGACGCGATTCGGCTCGATCTCAATGACCGTGACCGGAATGGAGACACCTTCTTCGGTGAAAATACGGGTCATACCGCATTTACGACCGACTACACCAATAGTCATGTTGTAAACCTCATGAGTGTACGGGGCTTTCACCCGCTATGGCCGCCCATTTCAGAGCGTTACACGACTAAGACCCAAGTCTTAGCCGAGGCTGATCTGTACTTCCACACCGGCCGCCAGATCAAGCTTCATAAGTGCATCAACGGTTTTATCCGTTGGCTGGACGATGTCCAGTACGCGCTTATGAGTACGGATCTCGTACTGGTCACGCGCGTCTTTGTTGACGTGCGGGGAGACCAGAACGGTGAACCGCTCTTTACGGGTAGGCAGTGGAATTGGACCACGCACTTGAGCACCAGTACGTTTCGCGGTTTCCACGATTTCCTGGGTGGATTGGTCGATCAGGCGATGGTCAAAAGCCTTCAACCTGATACGGATTTGCTGATTTTGCATTGGATTTCAGACTCCGGCTGCTATTCCCAGCGAGCGCAATACGCCCGTTAAAAGGAGGCGCAATTCTATAGACGGCCCTGATAGGTGTCAACCCAATAAAAAAGGCCCCCGCTGAGCGGGGGCCTTTTCAAAACATCAGAGCTATCTCAGAAGAGATAATTACTCGATGATTTTAGCTACAACGCCAGCACCAACGGTACGGCCGCCTTCACGGATTGCGAAACGCAGGCCGTCTTCCATAGCGATGGTTTTGATCAGGGTGACAACCATTTTGATGTTGTCGCCTGGCATTACCATTTCTACGCCTTCCGGCAGTTCGCAGTTACCGGTTACGTCGGTAGTACGGAAGTAGAACTGTG
Source organism: Pseudomonas sp. PA-5-4B (assembly GCF_021606215.1). Classification (NCBI taxonomy): domain Bacteria; kingdom Pseudomonadati; phylum Pseudomonadota; class Gammaproteobacteria; order Pseudomonadales; family Pseudomonadaceae; genus Pseudomonas; species Pseudomonas sp. PA-5-4B. Next base: position 65,803 of record NZ_WKDB01000026.1, read on the forward strand.
GACGGTAGCCTTTGAAGAACGGAGTGTGACGGCCGCCTTCTTCTTTGCTCAGCACGTACACTTCAGCTTCGAACTTGGTGTGCGGCTTAACCGAACCTGGCTTAACCAGAACCTGGCCACGCTCAACGTCGTCACGCTTGGTACCACGCAGCAGAACGCCGCAGTTCTCGCCAGCACGACCTTCGTCGAGCAGTTTACGGAACATTTCAACACCGGTGCAGGTGGTGACGGTAGTGTCACGCAGACCAACGATTTCCAGTGGATCTTGAACCTTGACGATACCGCGCTCGATACGACCAGTTACAACAGTACCGCGACCGGAGATCGAGAATACGTCTTCGATTGGCATCAGGAACGGCTTGTCGATAACACGAACTGGATCTGGGATGTAGCTGTCCAGAGTCTCAACCAGTTTACGAACGGACGTGGTGCCCATTTCGTTGTCGTCTTTGCCTTCCAGAGCCATACGAGCAGAACCGATGATGATCGGAGTGTCGTCGCCTGGGAAGTCGTAAGTGCTCAGCAGATCGCGCACTTCCATCTCAACCAGTTCCAGCAGCTCAGCGTCGTCTACCAGGTCGGCCTTGTTCAGGTAAACCACGATGTACGGAACGCCTACCTGACGGGACAGCAGGATGTGCTCACGGGTTTGTGGCATCGGACCATCAGCGGCCGAGCAAACCAGGATCGCGCCGTCCATCTGGGCAGCACCGGTGATCATGTTCTTCACATAGTCAGCGTGACCTGGGCAGTCAACGTGAGCGTAGTGACGGATCAGCGAGTTGTATTCAACGTGCGCGGTGTTGATGGTGATACCACGAGCTTTTTCTTCTGGCGCGCTGTCGATTTTATCGAAATCAACGATTGCGGAACCGAATACTTCGGAGCAAACGCGAGTCAGAGCAGCAGTCAGAGTGGTTTTACCGTGGTCAACGTGACCGATGGTGCCAACGTTGACGTGCGGTAGGGAACGATCAAATTTTTCTTTAGCCACGACAATTAACTCCTTGCCTAAAGGACTGAATCAGCCTTGTTTTTTGGATACAGTTTCAGCGATGTGCGCCGGAGCTGTGTTGTATTTTTTGAATTCCATAGAGTAGCTTGCGCGACCCTGGGACATGGAGCGAACGTCGGTCGCATAACCGAACATCTCACCCAACGGAACCTCGGCGCGAATCACTTTGCCGGAAACCGTGTCTTCCATACCCAAGATCATGCCGCGACGACGGTTAAGGTCGCCCATGACATCACCCATATAGTCTTCAGGTGTAACAACTTCTACCGCCATGATTGGCTCAAGCAACTCACCACCGCCCTTCTGGGCCAGTTGCTTGGTTGCCATGGAAGCAGCCACCTTAAACGCCATCTCGTTGGAGTCGACGTCGTGGTAAGAACCGTCAAAAACGGTTGCTTTCAGGCCGATCAGCGGATAGCCGGCAACAACACCGTTCTTCATCTGCTCTTCGATACCCTTCTGGATAGCAGGGATGTATTCCTTAGGAACAACACCACCCACTACTTCGTTCACGAATTGCAGACCTTCCTGACCTTCGTCAGCAGGAGCAAAACGGATCCAGCAGTGACCGAACTGACCACGACCGCCGGACTGACGAACGAACTTGCCTTCGATTTCACAGTTCTTCGTGATGCGCTCACGATAGGAAACCTGAGGCTTACCGATGTTGGCTTCGACGTTGAACTCACGGCGCATCCGGTCAACCAGGATGTCCAGGTGCAGCTCGCCCATGCCGGAGATGATCGTTTGACCAGTCTCTTCATCAGTCTTGACGCGGAAAGATGGATCTTCCTGAGCAAGTTTGCCCAAAGCGATACCCATTTTTTCCTGGTCATCCTTGGTCTTAGGCTCTACGGCAACCGAAATAACCGGCTCCGGGAAGTCCATGCGAACCAGGATGATTGGCTTGGCAGCGTCGCACAAAGTCTCACCAGTGGTGACGTCCTTCATGCCGATCAGGGCCGCGATGTCACCAGCGCGTACTTCCTTGATCTCTTCACGGGCGTTTGCGTGCATTTGCACCATACGACCCACGCGCTCTTTCTTGCCTTTAACCGAGTTGATCACGCCGTCGCCGGATGCCAACACGCCCGAGTAAACACGGACGAAGGTCAAAGTACCCACGAATGGGTCGGTAGCGATCTTGAACGCCAGGGCCGAGAACGGCTCGCTGTCGTCTGCATGACGCTCCATTTCTTCTTCCTCGTTATCAGGGTTGGTACCCTTGATAGCAGGAATATCGGTTGGAGCAGGCAGGTAGTCGATCACAGCATCGAGAACCAGGGGAACGCCCTTGTTCTTGAACGAGGAACCGCAAACAGCCAAGACGATCTCACCAGCGATAGTACGCTGACGCAGAGCGGCCTTGATTTCCACGTTGGTGAGTTCTTCACCCTCGAGGTACTTGTTCATCAGCTCTTCGCTGGCTTCGGCCGCAGCCTCAACCATGTTGTTGCGCCACTCGTCAGCCAGTTCCTGCAGTTCTGCAGGGATAGGCTTACGAACAGGAACCATACCTTTGTCGGAGTCATTCCAGTAAACAGCTTCCATGTTGATCAGATCGATCTGACCCTGGAAGTTGTCTTCGGAACCGATTGCCAATTGAATTGGCACCGGAGTGTGACCCAGGCGCTGTTTGATCTGACCGATCACGCGCAGGAAGTTGGCACCAGCACGGTCCATCTTGTTTACGTAAACAAGACGTGGAACGCCGTACTTGTTGGCTTGACGCCATACGGTTTCCGACTGAGGCTCAACACCCGAGGTACCGCAGAACACAACGACAGCGCCGTCGAGTACGCGCAGGGAACGCTCAACTTCAATGGTGAAGTCTACGTGGCCTGGTGTATCGATTACGTTGAAGCGATGCTCGTCTTTGTACTGCTTCTCGGAACCCTTCCAGAAGGCGGTAATAGCAGCAGAAGTAATGGTAATACCACGCTCCTGCTCCTGAACCATCCAGTCTGTGGTCGCGGCGCCGTCATGCACCTCGCCCATTTTGTGACTTTTGCCGGTGTAAAACAGTACGCGCTCGGTGGTGGTGGTTTTACCAGCATCCACGTGAGCAACGATACCGATGTTACGGTAGCGGCTAATCGGAGTAGTACGAGCCATAAAGCCCTCGCAAAATTAGTGAAGCTAAGATTAGAAGCGGTAGTGCGAGAAAGCTTTGTTAGCTTCAGCCATACGGTGCACGTCTTCACGCTTCTTAACAGCAGCACCTTTACCTTCAGCGGCGTCCAACAGCTCGCCGGCCAAACGCAGAGCCATAGACTTCTCGCCGCGCTTACGGGCGAAGTCTACCAACCAGCGCATTGCCAGAGCGTTACGACGGGACGGACGAACTTCGACCGGAACCTGGTAAGTAGCACCGCCTACACGGCGCGACTTCACTTCGACCAGCGGAGCGATGGCGTCGAGAGCTTTCTCGAAGATTTCCAGGGGGTCGCTGTTCTTGCGTTCTTTAACCTTTTCCAGCGCGCCATAAACGATACGCTCGGCAACGGCTTTCTTGCCGCTTTCCATCACGTGGTTCATGAACTTGGCCAGAATTTGGCTTCCGTATTTTGGATCGTCAAGCACTTCGCGCTTGGCTGCTACGCGTCTTCTTGGCATGGATAAGCCCTCAAACGGTCTTCAGGTTCGCTCGGAATCGGTGCCCTTTCGGGACGCCTCCGACCTTACTCTTATCGACTCAGAAAATAAGATGATTCAGTTTTACAAAAAGCCGCTACTACTTAGGCTTCTTGGTACCGTACTTCGAACGACCCTGGTTACGACCTTTAACGCCGGAAGTATCCAAGGAGCCGCGTACGGTGTGGTAACGAACACCTGGCAAGTCTTTTACACGACCGCCGCGGATCAGTACCACGCTGTGCTCTTGCAGGTTGTGGCCTTCACCGCCGATGTACGAGGAAACCTCGAAACCGTTGGTCAGACGCACACGGCATACTTTACGCAGTGCCGAGTTAGGTTTTTTCGGCGTGGTGGTATACACACGAGTGCATACGCCACGACGTTGCGGGCAGTTCTGCAGCGCAGGTACGTCGGATTTCTCGACGATACGCTTACGCGGCTGACGTACCAGCTGGTTGATAGTTGCCATCTACTAGCTCCACTGTTGTCTTGCGACGCTATTGTCTTGCAAGAAAAGCAAAATGGCAGGAACGAATTCCCGCCAAATTTAGGGGTACAAGAGTCTAAAGAGGATCTTGCCCCCAGTCAAGGCAAGGCCCCGACCTCCCCTCTCATCGAACCGGGACAAAAATGCCTCGATCCGACGAATGGGGCTGCCAGGGCCCAGACTTATTTATCGCAGAACTCAGTTACCGCTTGAGTTCAGCGCTTCGGTCAGTGCAGCTTCCACTTCACTGGCGCTTACGCGCAGCGGTTTGTCAGCATCACGGCGGCGCTTGCGCTCGCTGTGGTAAGCCAAACCGGTACCTGCCGGGATCAAACGACCCACGACTACGTTTTCTTTCAGGCCGCGCAGGTAATCGCGCTTGCCGGTCACCGCTGCTTCGGTCAGTACGCGAGTGGTCTCCTGGAAGGAGGCCGCCGAGATGAACGACTCAGTGGACAACGACGCCTTGGTGATACCCAGCAACACACGAGTGAACTTGGAGACAAATTTGTCTTCCGCGCCCAGACGTTCGTTTTCTACCAGTACGTGAGTCAGTTCCATCTGGTCGCCCTTGATGAAACTGGAATCGCCGGATTCAGCGATTTCAACTTTACGCAGCATCTGACGCAGGATGGTCTCGATGTGCTTATCGTTGATCTTCACGCCTTGCAGACGGTAAACGTCCTGGATCTCGTTAACGATGTACTTGGCCAGCGCACTCACACCCAGCAGACGCAGGATGTCGTGTGGATCGCTCGGGCCGTCGGAGATAACTTCGCCGCGGTTTACCTGTTCGCCTTCGAAGACGTTCAGGTGACGCCACTTCGGAATCAGCTCTTCGTACGGATCAGTACCATCGTTCGGGGTAATGACCAGACGGCGCTTGCCTTTGGTCTCTTTACCGAACGCGATGGTGCCGCTGACTTCAGCCAGAATCGACGCTTCTTTCGGACGACGAGCTTCGAACAAGTCGGCAACACGCGGCAGACCACCGGTGATGTCGCGAGTCTTCGAAGTTTCTTGCGGGATACGCGCGATAACATCACCGATCGCGATCTTCGCACCATCCGCTACACCGACCAGGGCGTTGGCTGGCAGGAAGTACTGAGCAATTACGTCAGTGCCTGGCAGCAACAAGTCCTTGCCGTTATCGTCAACCATCTTAACGGCAGGACGGATGTCTTTACCGGCAGCTGGACGATCTTTCGCGTCGAGTACTTCAATGTTGGTCATACCGGTCAATTCGTCAGTCTGACGCTTGATCGTGATGCCTTCTTCCATGCCCACGTAGGTCACGGTACCTTTCATTTCGGTAACGATTGGGTGAGTGTGCGGATCCCACTTGGCCACGATTGCGCCAGCGTCGACCTTGTCACCTTCTTTAACCGAGATCACAGCACCGTACGGCAGCTTGTAACGCTCGCGCTCACGACCGTAGTCATCAGCGATTGCCAGCTCACCGGAACGGGACACAGCAACCAGGCAACCATCCACTCGCTCAACGTGTTTCAGGTTGTGCAGACGGACAGTACCGCCGTTCTTCACCTGAACGCTGTCAGCTGCGGAGGTCCGGCTTGCCGCACCACCGATGTGGAACGTACGCATGGTCAGCTGGGTACCCGGCTCACCGATGGACTGGGCAGCAATTACGCCAACCGCTTCACCGATGTTCACCTGGTGACCACGAGCCAAGTCACGGCCGTAGCACTTGGCGCAAATGCCGTAGCGGGTTTCGCAGCTGATCGGCGAGCGAACAATCACTTCGTCGATGCTGTTGAGTTCGATGAACTCGACCCACTTTTCATCCACCAGGGTGCCAGCAGGAACGATAACTTCCTCGGTACCTGGCTTGAATACGTCACGGGCAATTACTCGACCCAGTACGCGCTCACCCAACGGTTCTACAACGTCGCCGCCTTCGATGTGCGGAGTCATCAGCAGACCGTGTTCGGTGCCGCAGTCAACTTCAGTCACAACCAAGTCTTGCGCAACGTCTACCAGACGACGAGTCAGGTAACCGGAGTTAGCCGTTTTCAACGCGGTATCCGCAAGACCCTTACGAGCACCGTGAGTGGAGATGAAGTACTGAAGTACGCTCAAACCTTCACGGAAGTTCGCAGTAATCGGCGTTTCGATGATGGAGCCGTCCGGCTTGGCCATCAGGCCACGCATACCGGCGAGCTGACGGATCTGCGCAGCAGAACCCCGTGCGCCCGAGTCGGCCATCATGTACATCGAGTTGAACGACTCTTGATCGACTTCTACGCCATGACGGTCGATAACCTTCTCTTTCGAGAGGTTAGCCATCATCGCCTTCGACACTTCGTCGTTGGCCTTGGACCAAAGGTCGATCACTTTGTTGTACTTCTCGCCCTGGGTTACCAGGCCGGAGGCGTACTGGCTTTCGATTTCTTTCACTTCATCAGTTGCAGCATTGATGATCTGGGCTTTTTCATCCGGGATAACGAAGTCGTTAACACCGATGGAAACGCCGGAAATGGTCGAATAAGCAAAGCCGGTGTACATCAGCTGGTCAGCGAAGATCACGGTCTCTTTCAAACCAACCACGCGGTAGCACTGGTTGATCAGCTTGGAGATCGCCTTTTTCTTCATCGGCAAGTTGACGACGTCGTACGACAGGCCTTTTGGCACAACTTGATACAGCAAGGCACGGCCGACAGTGGTGTCGACAATACGGGTGCCGCTCACGCTGCCGCCATCACGGTCGTTGACGGTTTCGTTGATCCGCACTTTGACCTTGGCGTGCAGTGCGGCTTCGCCGGCACGGAACACACGGTCAACTTCTTGCAGGTCAGCGAACACACGACCTTCACCTTTGGCGTTGATCGCTTCACGAGTCATGTAGTACAGACCCAATACAACGTCCTGCGACGGAACGATGATTGGCTCACCGTTGGCTGGCGACAGAATGTTGTTGGTCGACATCATCAACGCGCGCGCTTCCAACTGGGCTTCCAGTGTCAGCGGTACGTGCACGGCCATTTGGTCGCCGTCGAAGTCGGCGTTGTACGCAGCACAGACCAGAGGGTGCAGCTGGATAGCCTTACCTTCGATCAGTACTGGTTCAAACGCCTGGATACCCAGACGGTGAAGGGTCGGTGCACGGTTGAGGAGAACCGGGTGTTCGCGAATCACTTCAGCGAGAACGTCCCAAACCTCTGGCAGTTCGCGCTCGACCATTTTCTTGGCCGCTTTGATGGTGGTCGCGAGACCGCGCATTTCCAGCTTGCCGAAGATGAATGGCTTGAACAGCTCAAGTGCCATCTTCTTGGGCAGACCGCACTGGTGCAGACGCAGGGTCGGGCCTACGGTAATTACCGAACGACCGGAGTAGTCAACACGCTTACCGAGCAAGTTCTGACGGAAACGACCTTGCTTACCCTTGATCATGTCAGCCAGGGATTTCAGAGGACGCTTGTTGGAACCGGTGATAGCGCGGCCACGACGGCCGTTGTCGAGCAAGGCATCGACAGCTTCTTGCAACATACGCTTTTCGTTGCGCACGATGATGTCCGGAGCGGACAGATCGAGCAGGCGCTTCAAGCGGTTGTTACGGTTGATCACGCGGCGGTACAGGTCGTTGAGGTCGGACGTCGCGAAACGACCACCGTCCAACGGTACCAGCGGACGCAGGTCTGGCGGCAGAACCGGCAGAACGGTCAGCACCATCCACTCTGGCAAGTTGCCGGAACCCTGGAAGGCTTCCATCAACTTCAGACGCTTGGACAGCTTCTTGATCTTGGTTTCGGAGTTGGTTTGCGGAATTTCTTCGCGCAGACGGCCAATCTCGTGCTCCAGGTCGATAGCGTGCAGCAGCTCGCGGACAGCCTCGGCACCCATACGGGCATCAAAGTCGTCGCCGAATTCTTCCAGCGCTTCGAAGTACTGCTCGTCGTTCAGCAGCTGACCTTTTTCAAGGGTGGTCATGCCTGGATCGATAACGACATAGCTCTCGAAGTAGAGAACGCGCTCGATATCACGCAGGGTCATGTCCATCAGCAAGCCGATACGGGACGGCAGCGATTTCAGGAACCAGATGTGGGCAACCGGCGAAGCCAGTTCGATGTGCGCCATGCGCTCACGACGAACCTTGGCCAGTGCAACTTCAACGCCGCACTTCTCGCAGATCACACCACGGTGCTTCAAGCGCTTGTACTTACCGCACAGGCACTCGTAATCCTTTACCGGGCCAAAGATCTTGGCGCAGAACAGGCCGTCACGCTCAGGTTTGAACGTACGGTAGTTGATGGTTTCCGGCTTTTTAACTTCACCGAACGACCACGAACGGATCATCTCAGGCGATGCCAACCCAATACGGATGGCGTCGAACTCTTCGACTTGACCCTGGTTTTTCAGCAAATTCAGTAGGTCTTTCAAGGCCTTTCCTCCTGGCGGAGCAGAGAGCGGGCTAAACAACCCCGCTCTCGATTCGCGTCACGTGTTATTCGGTTTCCAGATCGATATCGATGCCGAGGGAACGAATTTCTTTGATCAACACGTTGAAGGACTCGGGCATGCCCGGCTCCATACGGTGATCGCCGTCCACGATGTTTTTGTACATCTTGGTCCGACCGTTCACATCGTCCGACTTCACTGTGAGCATTTCTTGCAGAGTGTATGCAGCACCGTATGCTTCCAGTGCCCAGACCTCCATCTCCCCGAAACGCTGACCACCGAACTGAGCCTTACCACCCAGCGGCTGCTGGGTAACCAGGCTGTACGAACCGGTAGAACGAGCGTGCATCTTGTCGTCTACCAAGTGGTTCAGCTTCAGCATGTACATGTAGCCAACAGTAACCGGGCGCTCAAACTTGTTGCCGGTACGGCCGTCGAACAGCTGCATCTGGCCGCTTTCTGGCAGGTCTGCCAGTTTCAGCATGGCCTTGATTTCGCTTTCCTTGGCACCGTCGAACACCGGGGTAGCCATTGGAACGCCGCCGCGCAGGTTCTTCGCCAGGTCCAGGATTTCCTGGTCGGAGAAGGTGTCCAGCTCTTCGTTGCGACCGCCGATCTCGTTGTAGATCTCGTGCAGGAACTTACGCAGGTCAGCAACCTTGCGCTGCTCTTCGATCATACGGTTGATCTTCTCGCCCAGACCTTTGGCCGCGAGGCCCAGGTGGGTTTCGAGGATCTGACCAACGTTCATACGCGAAGGTACGCCCAACGGGTTGAGGACGACGTCGACCGGGGTGCCATTGGCATCGTGCGGCATGTCTTCAACCGGCATGATCACGGAGACCACACCTTTGTTACCGTGACGACCGGCCATCTTGTCGCCCGGCTGGATGCGGCGACGGATTGCCAGGTAAACCTTGACGATTTTCAGCACGCCTGGAGCCAGGTCATCGCCCTGCTGCAGTTTGCGCTTCTTGTCTTCGAACTTGTCGTCCAGCAGACGGCGGCGATCAACGATGTAGGCCTGGGCCTTCTCGAGCTGCTCGTTCAGAGCATCTTCAGCCATGCGCAGTTTGAACCACTGGCCGTGCTCAAGACCGTCGAGTACTTCGTCGGTGATGTCCTGACCTTTCTTCAGACCTGCGCCGCCTTCAGCCTTGTGGCCTACCAGAGCGGAACGCAGACGTTCGAAGGTCGCGCCTTCAACGATACGGAACTCTTCGTTCAGGTCCTTGCGGATCTCGTCGAGTTGAGTCTTCTCGATGGACAGTGCACGAGCATCACGCTCAACGCCGTCACGGGTGAAGACCTGTACGTCGATAACAGTACCCTTGGTACCGGTAGGTACACGCAGGGAGGTGTCTTTAACGTCGCTGGCTTTTTCACCGAAGATGGCACGCAGCAGCTTCTCTTCCGGAGTCAGTTGGGTCTCGCCTTTCGGAGTGACCTTACCTACCAGGATGTCGCCTGCGCCAACTTCAGCACCTACGTAAACGATACCGGCTTCGTCCAGCTTGTTCAGTGCAGCTTCACCCACGTTAGGGATGTCTGCAGTGATTTCCTCTGGCCCAAGCTTGGTATCACGTGCCACACAGGTCAGTTCCTGAATGTGGATCGTGGTGAAACGGTCTTCTTGAACAACACGCTCGGACAGGCAGATGGAGTCTTCGAAGTTGAAGCCGTTCCATGCCATGAACGCGATGCGCATGTTCTGACCCAGAGCCAGTTCACCCATGTCGGTGGACGGGCCGTCGGCCATGATGTCGCTACGCTGAACGCGGTCACCCTTGCTCACCAGCGGACGCTGGTTGATGCAGGTGTTCTGGTTCGAGCGGGTGTATTTGGTCAGGTTGTAGATGTCGACACCGGCTTCGCCAGTTTCAACTTCATCATCGGCAACACGAACCACGATACGGCTGGCATCAACGGAGTCGATCACGCCGCCACGACGGGCTACGACGCAAACGCCGGAGTCACGGGCTACGTTACGCTCCATGCCGGTACCTACCAGCGGCTTGTCAGCGCGCAGGGTTGGTACAGCTTGACGCTGCATGTTGGAACCCATCAACGCACGGTTGGCGTCATCGTGTTCCAGGAACGGGATCAGCGACGCTGCAACCGAAACTACCTGCTTCGGCGAAACGTCCATCAAGGTGACGTCTTCCGGCGCCTTGACGGTGAACTCGTTCAAGTGACGAACAGCTACCAGCTCGTCGATCAGGACTTTCTTGTCGTTCATCGTGGCCGAAGCCTGAGCGATCACGTGATCAGCTTCTTCGATGGCGGACAGGAATACGATCTCGTCGGTGACCAGAGCGTCTTTCACCACGCGGTACGGGCTCTCGAGGAAGCCGTACTGGTTGGTGCGCGCATAAGCGGCCAGGGAGTTGATCAGACCGATGTTCGGACCTTCCGGCGTTTCGATCGGGCAAACACGACCGTAGTGCGTCGGGTGTACGTCACGAACTTCAAAGCCAGCACGCTCACGGGTCAGACCGCCCGGGCCCAGTGCAGAAACACGGCGCTTGTGGGTGATCTCGGAGAGCGGGTTGTTCTGGTCCATGAACTGGGAAAGCTGGCTGGAACCGAAGAACTCTTTCACTGCCGCAGCCACTGGCTTGGCGTTGATCAGGTCTTGCGGCATCAGGCCTTCGCTTTCAGCCATCGACAGACGCTCTTTGACCGCACGTTCAACACGCACAAGGCCAACGCGGAACTGGTTTTCGGCCATTTCGCCTACGCAGCGAACACGACGGTTACCCAGGTGGTCGATGTCATCGACGATGCCTTTACCGTTACGGATGTCGACCAGAGTCTTCAGTACCGCGACGATATCTTCCTTGCACAGCACGCCCGAACCTTCGATCTCGGTACGACCGATACGACGGTTGAACTTCATCCGGCCGACCGCAGACAGGTCATAACGCTCAGGGCTGAAGAACAGGTTGTTGAACAGGGTCTCGGCAGCGTCTTTGGTCGGTGGCTCACCAGGACGCATCATGCGATAGATCTCGACCAGCGCTTCCAATTGGTTGCTGGTGGAGTCGATCTTCAGTGTGTCGGAGATGAACGGACCGCAGTCGATGTCGTTGGTGTACAGGGTCTCGATGCGAACAACCTGGGCCTTGGCGATTTTTGCCAGGATTTCGGTGTTCAGCTCGGTGTTGCACTCAGCCAGGATTTCGCCTGTAGCCGGGTGAACGATAACCTTGGCGGTGGTGCGACCCAGGACGTAGTCCAGAGGCACTTCCAGCGACTTGATGCCGGCTTTTTCGATCTGGTTGATGTGGCGCGCAGTAATACGACGACCCGCTTCAACGATCACTTTGCCGTTTTCGTCCTGAATGTCCAGAACGGCAATTTCACCACGCAGACGCGAAGCAATCAGCTCCAGGCTGAGGGTTTCATCCTTCAGGCTGAATACGTTGGTGGTGTAGAAAGCGTCCAGCACCTGCTCAGTGGTGTAACCGAGCGCGCGCAGCAGTACCGAGGCCGGCAGCTTGCGACGACGGTCGATACGCACGAACACGCAGTCTTTCGGGTCGAACTCGAAGTCCAACCACGAACCGCGGTACGGAATGATCCGCGCGGAGTACAGGAGTTTACCGGAGCTGTGCGTCTTGCCGCGGTCGTGGTCGAAGAACACGCCCGGGGAACGGTGCAGCTGGGAAACAATAACACGCTCGGTACCGTTGATTACGAAGGTACCGTTTTCAGTCATCAGTGGGATTTCGCCCATGTAGACTTCTTGCTCTTTGATGTCCTTGATCGCTTTGTTCGACGATTCTTTGTCGAAAATGATCAGGCGGACTTTTACCCGCAAAGGTACGGCGTACGTAACACCGCGCAACACGCATTCTTTGACATCAAATGCCGGTTCGCCCAGGCGATAACCCACGTACTCCAGCGCAGCATTGCCGGAGTAGCTGATGATCGGGAAAACGGATTTGAAGGCCGCATGCAGGCCCACGTCGCGGAACTGATCTTTGGTCGCTCCCGCCTGCAAGAATTCACGATACGAATCCAGCTGGATAGCCAGAAGGTACGGGACATCCATGACGTCCGGCAACTTGCTAAAGTCCTTGCGGATACGTTTTTTCTCAGTATATGAGTAAGCCATCAGCGTTCCCCAGCTTGGTCACCTGCTTGTTTGGCCCCTCCGACGGGAGCAGCCAGAAAATCTTGCAAACCCCATGGTTTGCACCACCGCATCGGGTGGTTACAGCGCGTAATTGGCGGCGACCGAGTCGACAGCCAAGAACGGAAAAAGGCCGGTGGCAAGAGCCACCAGCCATCAGCCTTCAGCTTAACGCTTGGGCTGGAGACGCAAGGTCGATGCTTACTTCAGCTCGACTTTAGCGCCTGCTTCTTCCAGCACTGCTTTAGCTTTGTCAGCGGCGTCTTTCGACACTGCTTCCAGAACCTGGGCAGGAGCGCCGTCAACTACAGCCTTGGCTTCTTTCAGGCCCAGACCGGTCAGTTCACGAACTGCCTTGATCACGTTTACTTTCTTCTCGCCAGCTTCCAGCAGCATGACGTTGAATTCGGTTTGCTCTTCAGCAGCAACAGCAGCAACAGCTGGGCCAGCGGAAGCAGCGGCAGCGGAAACGCCGAATTTTTCTTCGAAAGCTTTGATCAGCTCAACAACCTGCAGAACCGACATTTCAGCTACGGCGTTGAGGATATCTTCTTGGGAGATAGACATTACTGTATTTCCTGAATTGGGGGACGGCCTACGCGGCCATCGAAATAAACAAAAATACGCGAAAGGAGGTGCTCAGCCTTAGGCTGCGGCAGCTTCTTTTTGCTCGCGAACTGCGGCCAGAGTACGAGCCAACTTGCTGGTAGCGCCTTGAATCACGCTCATCAGCTGAGAAATAGCTTCGTTACGGGTCGGCAGTGTTGCCAGTACGTCGATTTGGTTAGCTGCGAGGAACTTGCCCTCGAACGCAGCTGCCTTGATCTCGAACTTATCCTGACTCTTGGCGAATTCCTTGAACAAACGGGCAGCAGCACCCGGGTGATCTTTGGAGAACGCGATCAGAGTCGGGCCGGTGAACACGTCATTGAGAACACTGTATTCAGTGTCAGCAACAGCGCGCTTGAGCAGGGTGTTACGTACAACACGTACGTATACGCCAGCTTCACGAGCCTCTTTACGGAGTCCGGTCATAGCGCCTACTGTCACACCACGGGCATCAGCCACGACAGCGGACAGAGCAGCTTTGGCAGCCTCGTTGACTTCAGCGACGATGGCCTTCTTGTCTTCGAGATTAATTGCCACGGGTTTAACTCCTGCTTGTTACCGTTTCATCTGGCCGAAGCCGGATGTCGTTTTGGTGTCTGATTCGGTAAGGAACCGGGAGCACCATCTGCGTAGGCTTGAGGTTTAAGGCTTGCGCCGCCTACGGTCTTGGATAGCCCCCGCCAGGCAGGGACCCCAATTTTTTCAATTGGCGCGATCTCTCGCACCAACGTATTTCTTATACGTCCAGCGAGCCTTGGTCGATGACCAGACCTGGGCCCATAGTGGTGCTCAGGGTAACGCGCTTGACGTAGATACCTTTCGAAGAAGCTGGCTTGATACGCTTCAGATCAGCGATCAGGGCTTCAACGTTTTCCTTCAGCTTGACGGCATCGAAGCCGACTTTGCCAACGGAGGTGTGAATGATGCCGTTTTTGTCGGTGCGATAACGAACCTGACCAGCCTTGGCGTTTTTAACCGCGGTAGCTACGTCTGGCGTTACGGTGCCGACTTTAGGGTTAGGCATCAGACCACGTGGACCGAGGATCTGACCCAACTGACCTACAACGCGCATTGCATCCGGGGAAGCAATAACTACGTCGTAGTTCAGGTCGCCGCCTTTCATTTCGGCAGCCAGGTCGTCCATGCCAACGCGATCAGCGCCGGCGGCCAGAGCAGCTTCAGCTGCCGGGCCTTGGGTGAAGACAGCAACACGTACAGTCTTGCCAGTACCGTGTGGCAGCACAGTAGCGCTACGAACGACCTGGTCGGATTTACGTGGGTCAACACCCAGGTTTACAGCAACGTCAACGGACTCGCTGAACTTGACAGTCGACAGCTCGGTCAGCAGGGCAGCGGCGTCTACAAAGTTGTAGGCCTTGCCTGCTTCGATTTTGCCGGCGATAGCCTTTTGGCGCTTGGTCAGCTTAGCCATTACACACCCTCCACGTTAAGGCCCATGCTACGAGCAGAACCGGCGATGGTACGCACGGCTGCATCCATATCAGCTGCAGTCAGATCCGCGTTTTTGGTTTTCGCGATTTCTTCCAGCTGAGCACGAGTTACGGTGCCAACCTTAACGGTGTTAGGACGAGCGGAACCGCTAGTCAGACCAGCAGCTTTCTTCAGCAAAACCGAAGCCGGGGTCGACTTGGTTTCGAAAGTGAAGCTACGGTCGCTGTATACAGTGATGATCACTGGAGTCGGCAGACCTGGCTCAAGACCCTGAGTACGGGCGTTGAAGGCCTTGCAGAATTCCATGATGTTCACGCCGTGCTGACCCAGAGCCGGGCCGACAGGTGGACTTGGGTTGGCCTGAGCGGCCTTCACTTGCAGCTTGATGTAAGCGGTAATCTTCTTGGCCATGAGGCACTCCAATTACGGGTTCAAACGCCTCGAAAGGCTCCCCGGTTACTTGCGCGTTTATCCCAGTGACGACAAAACCCCACAGCCTAAGGCTGCGGGGTTGGGATGCTTGCTCAGCTAGACCTTCTCGACCTGGCTGAACTCCAACTCTACCGGAGTAGAGCGACCGAAAATGAGCACTGCCACTTGGATCCGGCTCTTTTCGTAGTTAACTTCTTCGACGGTGCCGTTGAAATCAGCAAACGGACCATCTGTGACACGAACAACCTCACCCGGCTCGAACAACGTCTTCGGCTTAGGCTTGTCGCTACCGTCAGCAACGCGACGCAGAATTGCTTCCGCCTCTTTGTCGGTGATCGGAGCAGGCTTATCAGCAGTACCGCCGATGAAACCCATGACACGAGGAGTGTCCTTGACCAAGTGCCAAGTACCTTCATTCATGTCCATCTGAACCAGCACGTAGCCAGGGAAGAACTTGCGTTCGCTTTTGCGCTTCTGACCATTCCGCATTTCAACCACTTCTTCAGTGGGAACCAGAATTTCGCCGAAGCCATCTTCCATGCCTGCAAGCTTTACGCGCTCTAGCAAAGAGCGCATAACATGCTTCTCGTAACCCGAGTAAGCATGCACAACGTACCAACGCTTAGCCACGGGACACCCTTAGCCAACAATCAAGGAAACAAGCCAGCCGAGCAGGGAATCAAGCCCCCACAACAGCAA